>JAGMDA010000253.1 GCA_023128935.1 Candidatus Eiseniibacteriota bacterium
TCGACGGTGCGGTCCTCGCCGAAAACGGGAAGTTGTTCTTGCGCGGGCCCTTGCCAGGATTTGCTTGAGATTGAGCAACTGCTTGGACTTGCAGCCGATCGACCCCTTGACATCTGACAAGCCATTCTGGATCATTCTGGGTTCAAAGCAACTGCGAGGAGGGATTCATGGGATACATTCAGAATGACATGAAATATTTGCGTGCCAATGAGGCTATGTGCCGTGAAGTCCGTGCCTGCGAGCGCATCTGTGCGAAGACATTTCATAAAACCGAAGATACTTCCTATTCAGCCATTCGCGTATCGCAAAGATCCGATGGATCCATGAAGATCAACGTCTGCAATCAATGCGGCGCCTGCATCGATATCTGTCAGACTCTTGCGCTCAAGCGCAATAAGCTTGGCGTAGTTGTTGTCGACAAGCAGAGATGCATTGGGTGCTTTCAGTGCGTTGCTTTCTGCCCACAAGAGGCGATCTTCCAGCACCCCGACCTGCCTTATCCAATCAAGTGCGTGGCATGTGGCCAGTGCGTGAAGGCGTGTCCGCAGGGTGCGCTGAAGATTGATGAAACCAATCTGTCCGCTGAGGCGAAGGAAATTGCGACCCTTTTTTAGGTGCTGGAGCACGGTGCTGGCTTCGCCGCACAGCGC
Organism: Candidatus Eiseniibacteriota bacterium; assembly: GCA_023128935.1. Taxonomy (GTDB): domain Bacteria; phylum Eisenbacteria; class RBG-16-71-46; order CAIMUX01; family WJJG01; genus DAOVQB01. The sequence goes on from JAGMDA010000253.1 coordinate 651, forward strand.
AATTCCCCGGCGGATACGAGGCGCACAAAAAGACAGGATTCGAGAACAGGAGAGTAAGATCGCAGTAGGAGAGTAGGAGCGCAGCAGGCGAGTAAGATCGCGCAGGAGAGCAGGAGCGCAGCAGGAGAGGAAGATGGCCCAATTCAAGGATTTCCGGTACACGCGCTATAACGAGAAGATCGCAGAGATGCGTGCCGCGCACAAGACCGTGGCGGAATACACTTACACGCCCGCAGCGATCCATCGTGGTTATACACGGCGGACACTCTATGTGAATATTGGCACCGGAGAGATCAAAGAGAAAGATGTTACACAAGATGTGATCGACAAGTTCATCGGGGGGCGTGGTCTCGGACTCTGGTATCTCTGGCACGCAGTCAAGCCGGAGACCCGCTGGAAAGATCCGGAAAACGAGATCATCATCGGCGGTGGTCCTCTTTGTGGTATTACGCAATACCCAGGTTGTGGTAAATCGCTCTGCGTTTCCATTTCGCCCACCACTGATATACCGATTGACTCGAATGTCGGCGGATATGCGGGCCCCTTGCTCAAGACAGCAGGATTCGATGCCCTGGAGATCCAAGGTATCGCTGACAAGGAAGTGATCGTGGTCATCGACGGCGCAGGTGGCACGGTGACAGTTGAAGAGGCTCCCCTGGAGGTTCAGGACAGCCATGTGCTTGCGGAAGTACTGACCGAGATGTATGCCAAGGACGAGGACGATCTGGTGAATGTGTCTGTGATCTCTTCCGGGTCCGGGGCACAGCATGCGCTCATCGGATGCCTGAACTTCTCGTTCTATGATCTTCGCCGGCGGGCGACACGACTCAAGCAGGCTGGTCGGGGCGGAATCGGCACGGTACTGCGTCACAAGAAGATCAAAGCCATTGTTGTGCATGGAGCACCGATCACAGCAAACATGAATGATGTGGCCGATTTCGACCGGATTGCCAAGGCAGGTATCGGGATTCACCTCGAGCTGGCTCACTATGATGATTTGCAATGCAAGATGCGCACGCAGGGTACCGCCCATCTCGTCGAGATTATGGATTCCCACGATACGTTGCCGGTCAAAAACTTCCAGTATGGCTCGCACGCGGAGACCTACCGGATCAAGTCGAGCGTTTGGGAGCGCTACTTCACGCAGGGCATCCCAGATGGTTGCTGGTACGGTTGTTCAATGGGCTGCGCCCATGCCGTGGACGGTTTCGAGCTGCAGACAGGTCCCTACAAGGGAGACAGGGTTATCGTGGATGGCCCAGAGTATGAAACCGTAGGAGGCCTGGCATCCAACTGCGCGATCTTCGACCCGGAAGTCGTTCTCGAGTCCAATTTCTACTGCGACACCTACGGTCTGGACACTATCTCCTTCGGAACGCTCTGTGCCTTCGCCATGGAATGCTGGCAGCGAGGGGTGCTCAATGCGGAGCGCACTGGCGGACTGGAGCTGGAATGGGGCCATGGCGAAGCCCACCTCGAGCTGCTCCACCGGATCGCGCGAGGTGAGGGTTTTGGCAAGATCGCGGGCCAGGGCGTCAAGAAGATGCGCGAGCACTTCGCCGCACAGAATTGGGGCGATCCTCAGCTGCTCAAGGACATCGGGATGGAGAACAAGGGTCTCGAGTACTCCCAGTATGTCTCCAAGGAATCGCTTGCCCAGCAGGGCGGATATGCCATGACAAACAAGGGGCCACAGCATGATGAGGCTTGGGTCATCTTCATGGATGCAGTGCTGAACCAGATCCCGACCTTTGCAGACAAGGCCCGCGCTCTAAGCTACTTCCCGCTCTTCCGGACTTGGTTTGGGCTCTATGGACTCTGCAAGTTGCCCTGGAATGATATTGAGCCGCCAGACAATGCCCAGTCGCCAGAGCCTGGCAAGGTTCAGAAGCACGTGGACAACTATTTCGATCTTGTGGCGGGTGTAACTGGCCGCGAGCTGGATGACGAGAAGATGCTCCGCGAGTCGGCTCGCGTGTACAATTTCCAGCGCGTGTTTAACATCCGCATGGGCAAAGGAGTGCGCCAGTTCGATGCCCAACCCTATCGCGCTGCTGGCCCGGTGACGAGTGAAGAATACGAATCCCGTGCAGAGCGCTATGACAAACAACTGATTGACCTGATTGGGAAAACGCCCGAAGAGGTCGCGAAGATGACGACCACAGAGAAGATCGCCGTCCATCGAGAGTGGCGGCTGGGCCGCTACGAGAAGCTCCTCGGCGCGGTATATAAGGAACGGCGTTGGACCTGGAATGCCGTCCCGAAGCCAGAGTATCTCAAGGAGCTGGGCATCGACTACCCGGAAGTGATGGCGGTGGTCGAGGCGCAACTGGAGAAGGATCGCAAGGCCGGGATCCCCACTGAATAGCCTAGTTACGCAGAAGCCTCAAATGGATGTAGGGGGGGGCGCTGCCTGCCATGAGACAGGCTACAACTGACCTGGGTGCGAGGGGGCTGCGGATGGATACAGGTGCCCTCTACAGTCCCGCACTCCTGCCGGATCCTAATAATCAGGCTTTTTGTGCACATGGCCATCGATCAAGGCGAGGATCTACTGAAGCAGAACGAGCCGCAACGTTTGGCTGACTTCCCCGGCTGCCATAATACCGAAGTAGACTCCGGCTTCTAATCTGCGTCCCTGGTCGTCGCGGCGATCCCACTCCCAGATCAAGAGACTCTGGCTAATTGGCCCGTCGTGAAGTGCGCGCACTAAGCGGCCTGTAGCGTCATAGACCATGAGTGTAGCCGCGGGGATCGGTTGACCCTGGTATCGGATCCACGTTCGCTCCAGGGCGGGATTGGGAAAGGCGCAGAGCGCCTTCGCGGCACCCAGGCCACCAGGTACGTCCATCGAGGCGCTGCTCAGGAAGAGGTAGTTCCCCACACTGGAATCCCAATTCGTGATCCCGAGGTCCAGATCGATGGAGTATGAGAAGAGGATCTCGACATTGTTGCTGCCTGGTGGCGGGGGTGTGGCAACCGAGACCCATCCGTTGGTTGGATGGGATGTGTAGGCAGTTGCGGGCAGCGGCGTGCTGCCCACTAGGATCTCGTCAACCTGGCGCACGGGAGCCCGGCCCAGATAGAAGAAGGTTCGCGAACCATCCCCGCTGGCAATCGTCTGCCCATTGGCATAGAGCGCGTCATTGTCGATATCACCCCAGAACATATTTTCAATCACGCTTGTGGTGGCGCTTGTCCAGACGGGCGTGGTGGTGAGCTCTCCGCCCAGATTCTCGAAGATTCGAGCTGTCCCCCACCATCGACCGGCTGCCAGGTCTGGATCGCCATCCAGGTCGGCATCGATCCAGGAGACATGCGAGCCATAGCCACCATTTGAAGATGTCCAGGCGGGGATTGAACCCAAGCTGCCACCCACGTTGGCGTAGACCTTGAAACGCCCGGGACCACCGAGCTGGTTGTTGTCGGCGACGGCAATCTCTGGGAAGCCGTCTCCATTCCAATCTCCCAGAGCGGTTGTGTTGCCGAACTGGGGCAGGTCGCCGCTTTCCCACGAGGCCGAGGTGGAGAGGCTACCTCCGGTGGTCTGCTCATTGAGATAGACCCGCATCGGAGTTGAGGTTCCGCAGAAGACGACATCCATGTCGCCATCTTCCTCGATGTCTCCCCAGAAGACGTCCAGTGCATAGGCAATTTCATCAGAGCACCATGAGGGCATTGCTTCCAAGACGCCATTGTCATTGTAGTAAATCCTCTGGCGTTCAGCGTGGTTGTTGTAGTCGTCTCCGCAGGCACAAGCAAGATCCAGGTCCCCATCGCCGTCGACATCGCCAAGGGCAACTGAGAAGCAGTAGAAATCCTCAGCCGGGGTCCAATCCGGAGCAGAGCTGAAGGCGCCCACGCCGTTGTTGAGGTAGACCTTGACCCTCCCTGGTTCGCTGAAACCCGCCGGCCCGATATAGACAGCCACGGCAACGTCCGGGAGTCCATCGTTGTTCAAGTCGCCTATGTCCAAGTGCCCGTGATAGTCGACATCATCAGAACTCCAAGTGGGATGCTCCGGGAAGGTTCCATCGCCGTTGTTGTGGTAGATGACAAGGTGCTGGCGGGCCATGTCATTGCCGTTGGATACAACCATATCCAGCCATCCATCGGAATCCACATCCACCCACGCGCCGCCAGTGGCGTAATGCCCGTCCGGCGCCGACTGCCATGCTGGGCTCGTAGCAAGCGGCATCGTTGCCAGAGCGGGTAATGCTGGAAGGAGAATGACGGCCATAACGGCGAGAAGGCGGGACAGTGCGGCCGGCGGTTCCTGCTCACGCGATGAAGCATCGTCAACTTGATGAAGCATCGTTAGTGCCTCCCGAGAATGCGCCCGCGGGGTCCGGATCGCTAATACGCCATAATTCTAGCACGATTCCCCCCTCATTGCTGGAATCCTTTGCATGGCGGCATTTCCACGGCTCTACAGAAGGCACAGCCTGCCGGTTGCCGCAGGGTGGCCGAGGACATAACTGCCCATGCGGGTGCAGATTCCATGCAACCCGCGGGCAACCCTGCTCGTCTAAGAGGACGAGTGTGGACTTCCCATGGCAGGCCGGGAAGGAGGACGGGAGCTATGAAATTAGGTATCAGGCAATGCGCCATTGTTCTGGTTCTGTTTTTGGCAGGGGGCGTCGCCTGGGCGGGTTCCAGTGACATGTGGCTGCACATTAATGTCGAGGAGGCAGGGCCCGAGGGCGATAGGGTCTATATTAATCTGCCCTTAGATCTGATCGAGGCCCTCTTGCCATTGATAGAAACCGGGGATGATTCCGAGGGTACCGTAACGATCTTGGGGGGGAGCCTGAGCATAAACTGCGGTCGGGCTTCCGACCTTGAGCTCGAGGTTCTCCGGGCGGCTGTGCGGGACGCGGAGGACGCCGAGTATGTGACGGTTGAGGGTAGTGATGAGACGGTGCGTGTCGCGAAGAGGGATGGATGCCTCATTGTGAATGTCGACGAACCGGATGCGACAGTGAGAATCAAGATGCGCATGGAAGTGGTTGATGCATTCCTGGAGGGCGATCTCAATAACCTCAACCTTGTAGGCGCCGTACAGGCGCTGCGCCGGCACGGGGAGGGAGAACTCGTCCGTGTGGAGAGCGAGGATGAAACCGTGCGTATCTGGATCGACTCGCAGCATTCCGGGCGCTAGGAGGCAGACATGGCATCGGGTAACGGGCGTTTCCTGGGCGTATTCTTCGGCACCCTGGCCGTGCTCTTGGTAGTGGGGGGTGGACTGGCCTGGGCCATCACTCACACGGGAATGGTAGAGGTGGACATCCAAGCCAAGGCACCCGGGGGGTGCAGCGTGAGCGGCCTTCGCATTCCGGCGGCCCTAGGTCATCTGGCCCTCATGTTTATTCCAGGCACCGTTTTTGATCAAGCTTGCGAGGAGGTTGGCCGGTGGAGCCCACTGATGAGTGAGGCCTGTCGCCAGCTATCCGACTGTCCGGATTTCACTCTTGTGGAAGTCATATCAAGCGATGAGCAGGTGACTATCCGCAAGCAAGGCAAGAATCTCATCATCGACGTCGATTCCGACCGCGAGATTGTCCACGTCACTCTGCCACTGAGCATGGTCAGGGCATTTGCCAAAAGGTTCGAGGGGAGCAGGTCCTTTCTATTCTGATTTTCGCAGGTCACCAACCCCAGTTCTCCCAGTTGTGGCCGGCTTGACATAGCATGAATCTCCTCCTAGTCTATATGCCAAGTGAACGATTGCCAAAGAGTGGCATTGCGCAGGAAGCAACGCCACAGAGGTTGATCCATGATGAGCAGCCAGTTGGATGGACGAGAGCAGTACACACAGCTCATCGACCTCCTGCGCTCCAAGAACAGCGTGCTGGTGGCCTTTTCGGGTGGAGTGGACAGCTCTCTTCTCCTTGCGGCTTCCCGCGAAGCGCTGAGGTCCAGAGTGCTTGCCGTGACAGTCCGGTCTTGCTTGCAGCCGGCCCGGGAGGAGGAGCAAGCGCTTGAGGCCGCGGCATTCATTGGTGCCAGGCACATATTCGTAAACCTGGATCTGCTGTCCGATGGTGAACTGCAGGCAAACCGACCCGATCGCTGCTATCTGTGCAAGCGAAGGGTCTTTCGCGAACTGAGAGCGCTTGCCGGCCGCGAGAAATTTGAGCACATCATTGAGGGGAGTAATAGGGACGATCTGGATGATCACCGTCCCGGTTCGCGCGCACTCAAGGAGCTTGGAATCTGTTCGCCATTTATCGAAGTCGGATTGACTAAGCAGATGATTTATACACTGGCACAGTCCATGAAACTGCCCACGTGCAAGCAACCATCGCTGGCGTGTTTGGCTTCCAGGATCCCCTTTGGTGTTCCGATCACGAAGGACAGGCTGCGCAGAATCGATGCCGCGGAGGATGCCGTTCGCGCCCTTGGCATAGAGCAGGTCCGCGTTCGCGATCATGATACGATTGCCCGGGTCGAGGTGCCTGAGAAGGACATTCCCGGATTGATAAACGATAGTAACCGCAGTCGCCTGATAAGGGCACTTAAGGAACAAGGTTATCGATATGTCGCCATCGATCTGGAGGGCTACCGCACGGGCTCCATGAACGCAGTGGTGAACGATTCAGAGAAAGAAGGGGATGCAGAGCCGAAGGCCCCAGCTGGGGGGTGAGGATATGCACCGGAAAAGCTCGCGGCGTCGACCGGTTCCTGAGGACTTGCGTGATCAGATCACTGTCCGGCCTGTCCTCCGGATTCGCAACGGGGAGATCCGGAGCGAAGATGATTTCTTGGTTCGCGAAGAGCCGCTCGAGATCATGATTAGCGGTCGAACCTACGCCATTACAATGCGTTCTCCCGGAGATGAGATGGCCCTTGCAGCAGGGATGCTCTTTGCCGGGGGCGTGATTTCGCGTCCGGAGGATCTAGCTTCCATCAGCTATTGCAGCGAGGATGCCCGGAACTGTATACAGGTCACACTCGCGAGTTCTCTTCAGCTCCCCGACGGGCTTCGTCTTGGGTATCCTGCTTGTCGTACGGTTCCAAGCCGGGGCCCCTATACTCAGGAGACGATGGAGAGCATTCTGCGCGGCATGAAGCGAGGCGGGCGCTCTACGCAGGAAGACGTACGTCGCATCAGGGTTGACTATCGATCGCTCTTCGACCTCCTTGATCAGCTAACGTCCCGGCAAAAGCTATTCACTGCCAGCGGGGGGGCCCATGCAGCTGCGCTGTTCGATGTCAATATGGGAAAACTGGCGGTTGCAGAGGATGTTGGGCGGCACAATGCAATGGACAAGGCGATAGGCCAAGCCTTTATGTCTGGGAATCTGGGGGAGGTCGTTTTCTGTGTTACTTCAAGCAGAGGCAGCTTTGAAATGGTCCTGAAGGCCGCCAGCGCAGGAGCCGTGATCATGGCAACCGCTTCTGCTCCCACAGACCAGGCCATTCGACTGGCTGATCAGGCCGGTATGACTCTCATCGGTTTCCTGCGCGCGGAACGGATGAACATCTATACAGGCAAGGATCGCATCAAGTAGGGGTGCCACTCATCGCACAACTACAGTCTGGAGACGAGTTCCACGCGAACGCCCGAGAAGGGGGGTTCGTAGTGGCAGAGGCCGCCTGAACAGACAATACCTCCCCGCTCCTTACCGATCTTAATGAGCAGGTCATGGCTGTAGTCGAATGTCCAGGCAACCTGCAGCGAGAGCCAGAGGTCATCTTTGCCATATTCCCGGATCGGCTCGGATGCCTTGATCATCGAGAGGGTCACGGAGCGGGATGATGCGTGGCTCAAGGTCAGATCGGCAGAGACTTCTGCATATTCATCCCGGTTGCCGAAGACGGAATCGTTGCGTGCATACACATAGCCCGTCAACTGAAGAGACAACATTGGATTGAGGTAGTAAGACGCATCTACTGAGGGCCCGTAGTATTCGCGCTCGTCATGGCCCTCCAGCATTTTCTCCTTGGTCCATTCGCCGCTGAACTGCAGGGAACCGCGGTTCCACCAATCCTTGCGCAGCATTCCTTTGGCGTCACTGCGCTCGGCCTCCCCATCTGTAGCTTCGGCCCATGATGCGGTGCATTCGATTGTCAAGTCGGTCGAGGGACTTGCGGTGATCAACATCCCAAGTCCACGTTCATCTTGTCCATCGTTGATCGGCTGACCCTCATTATTCACGGGCGGGAGCGTCGAGTAGGGCGCGTCGAATCGGAGATAGTTCTTCCCCTCGAACAGCATTGTGTAGCCTGGGAAGCAGAATGAAAGCGAACCGTACCAGGCGTGCCCATCCTCTGCATCCGTTGCTTTCCATTCACCGCGCAGATTGCGCTTGCCGTGCAGGATGCGCGTCGCGCCCTCCAGGAAGGCATCAACAGGCCCGTGAGTCCATTGCAGGCGGCCGCTGGTGATCTCTTCGATCGGACGGCCCAGATCGGGGTCGCCAGCCTCTCCACTTGCGTCCAGGCGGACATATCCTCCGCCGATGCGAGTGCTGGAAGTCACCTGGGCCTCCAGGTCGATGCCGGAGAGCAGGTCGTCTCGTCTGTGAGTATCATCATTGCGCGGACGTCCCACAAGCCCCTGGGCTTCCAGCCACTTCCAGCTGACTCCGCCATAGACGCCATCGATATCGCGATCCACACGAACTTCTTCATCCTCCATCGCGCGCAAGAGCATGCCACGCCCGAAGGTGGTGTAGAAGGTTCCGGCGCGAAGTCGGAAGATATCTTCCCGGTACTCGGCATAGCGCCTTGGGATCTCGATGCCCTGCTCCTTGTCCCATCGGGTTGTTTCCTCATCCAGCTCCATGCGTGCCCCCACAAGCCAGTGTCCGCCCGCGTACAGGATGTCGAGCTGATTGAGGTATGCGGCCGACCAAAGGGAGTCCGTCGCCCAGATTTCTAGGCGATTGGTGCCTGTGATTTGTCCCTCGTCTGCCAGAGCCAGTCGTCCAGCCACAGGGCCTGCAATCAGCAGCAGGAGAGACATTGCACAGGAAGCGAGAGTGACCCTCGGAAGCGAAGGGCTTAGATGTGAGGCTCTGTCTCGCACGGTTCTGATGCCAGATTGACCCAGCACGCCAAGTTCCCCCTTCACCACGGATATGTCCGAACCAAGGCTAGTTGCGGACCGGGTCGGTCCCGGTCGAGAAAGGGATTCCCAATTACTCAATAGGTATCATTGCAGCCTGGAACACTTCACCGATTCCTTGCTTCTGCAAGAAGGCGACTATGTACAGCTTCTCCCGATCCCAATCGGGATTCAGGGCGAACTCCACATCAGTCAACAGCGCGCCATCAGTTATATGAGCCGATTCGGTGGACGTTGTGCGAGCCACGAAACTCAAGGTGGGCGGATCCATCGGCCAAGGATTGGTAACCTCATGCTCAACCAGCACTACCGTGAGATCGAGGTTCTCGAAAGTGGTGTCGGGGGTGGCAGCAATGGTGATATCAACGCCGATGCTGTCCTCGCCGAGCGTCGGAGCCAAGGAGATAGACAATGGACTCTTCCGTGCCATTTCGTCATCGAAGCAGCTGCGGTATTCGGCATAGGTTTCGTTATTACCGCCTTTGACTTCGCCCACACCGTTAAAAACGCATGTTGGCAATCCCGTGACTGTTCCGAACCGATCGGTATAAGCTTGCAAGCGCGCATCCATATCCGGGATTCCCAGGGGATCCGGTAGCTCCAGCGTGGGATGCCAATGGATCACCGCATGTCTTTCATAGCCCTCTTCATGGTAGAGTGAATCTAGGGCCGCTTCCGCCTGTGGGCAGTTCGTGCACATGAGGGATGTGAACAGCTCCGTGAGAACCACGCGGTCATACTCCTCCGGCCCAGGAGGAGCGGTCGTATCCGTCAAGTCCTTACCGCAGCCCATTGTCAGGAGCGCCAGGGCAGGGAGCAAGAGACGTCTCACCGTATTCCTCCTGTGTCATCCATATGGGATGCCTTCTTGGTGCCTCCAGCAGGATTTGTTTCGGCAGGATCCGTGTCAGTGGAGTTCATGTCAGTGGAGTTCGTGTCGGCGGAGTTTGCATCAGCTGAGTTTGTGTCAATAGAGTTCGTGTCAGCGGCATTTCCTGAGCTTGGATCATCCTGGAGAGCCTTTAGGATTTCCTTCTCGACTGCAAGCTCGTCCCCTGGCCGGTAGCCCACGTGCGTGTAAGCGATCCTTCCTAGTCGGTCAATCAAGAAGGTGTGGGGAACAGGACGGACTCTGTATAGTTGTTTTACATTGTTATTGGTGTCCAACAGGACGGGAAACCTGAATCCCCGGCCCTTGATCCAAGGGCGAACCTTGGATAGGGTCTTGTTGGTGTCGATTGAGATGGCCAACACCGTTAAACCCTGTTTCGCATACTTATCGGCGAAGCGTTGGTAGTGTTTCATCTCTGTGGGGCAGTTCTTGCACCAAGTGGACCAGAATGAAAGCAGGACCGGACCCGTCTTGCACGTTTCTGAAAGGCGGATATTTTTACCATTGAGGTTCTTGAGCGTGAAGTCGGGAGCGGTTTTGGCTGCGTTCGCATTGGCCGAAAGCCCGGATATGACCACCAGTCCACCCAGAAACACTAGAGAGATAAATCGCATGATTCCTCCGGAGAGGAGACCTCTAGCTAGTAGGGCACCTACATTGCAGGGTCTCCCCACCTGGTAGGGCATCTACACCGCAGGGTCTCCCACCTGGTAGGGCATCTAGCGTGTAGGGTCTCCCATCTGGCAGGGCATCCGGCCTGCAGGGTCTCCCACGTGGTAGGGCATCGAGCCTGCAGGACCTCCCCACCTGGTAGGGCATCTAGCCTGCAGGGTCTCCCACCTGGTAGGGCATCTACGATGCAGGACCTCCACCCAATAGAGAGCCCCTACGACGAAGACCTCCATTCAAAGGAGATCCCGCTTAGTAAACGTTCCGGCTGCGCCTGAATCAGGTCTGTCGCTACCAGCTGTAACTGTCTGGACCAGAGGCAACTGCGGCAAAGAATGCTAACTCAACCAGCTTGCCGAGTCAATGCAGGAAAATTGGTGGGCTATATGCAGCGGGGTGTGTGTCAATGGGGCAGTTGAAATCCATGCAGGAGACCCCTATGCTGAATTAATTACACCTGTTGAGAAACGATCATCTCGTTCGTTTGGGTATGTGTTTGATGACAGTTTCTTGATGATTCATCTTTCTTGATGATTCATCTTCAGAGGGGGCGTCTGATGGCAGGGATGCTGCGCCGGAGAAAGGATGGAGTCGTCACCTACAAGCCCCTGGCCCCCGGCCAGAAGGCCGCCAGAGAGAAAATCTGTTCCGAGCCGGTCCGACAGCTGGTCCTTGATGGGCGCACGACGGTTGCGGACATGGTCGAAGCGATGGGCAAGATGTCCATTCAGGCCCGCGGTATCGGTCAATGCGCCCAAGTGCTGAAAGCGATGTACTCCGATCCCAGGCGTCCCACCGTACTGCTGGGGTTGGCGGGCCCCCTCATTGCTGCGGGTCTCCGTAGAGTGATTCGTGACCTGATCGCATGCGGCGGCGTTGATGTCCTCGTCTCGACCGGAGCGATTCTCTACCAGGACATCTATCAGGCCAGGGGGCACCAGCACTTCATCGGAGTTCCTGACGCTGACGACGCCGCCTTGCGGAAGCTCCATCTCGATCGCATCTACGACACCTATGTCGACGAGGACAAATTCTGGGACACAGACACCTGGATCGGCCGCTTGGCTGATGAGCTCCCACCGGGGAACTACTCGAGCCGCCAGTTCCTGGAGCACATTGCGGACCATCTGGAGGATGAGGAATCGATTGTGGGAACCTGCCGGCGCATGGGGATCCCGATGTTCTCACCTGCGCTCAACGATTCCTCAATCGGTATCGGGCTGACGGAGCACCGTGTGCGGGCTGTGAAGGAGCGACGCGACGGCGTCTGCATCGACTCGATTCAGGATAACCATGAGCTGGTCCAGATCGTCGTGAAGTCACCCTGCACGGCCGCTATCTACGTTGCTGGCGGTGTGCCAAAGAATTACATCAATGATTCCGTTGTCATGGGCTATCTATACGGCCAGGAGAGGGGGCACGATTACGCCCTCCAGGTGACGACAGCAGTAACGGCTGATGGTGGCCTCTCAGGCTCAACGCTCAGCGAGGCCCGCTCGTGGGGTAAGATCAAGTCGGAGGCTCACTACGCCATGGCGTGGGTGGAGCCAAGCGTGTCTCTTCCGTTGCTGGTTGGATACGTTCTGGGAAGGAACCTGACTGCGAGGCGTGCGGAGCTGCGATACAAGTGGGATGGATGCTTGCTCCGCTCCGTTGTCCCCGTGAGGAAAAGAGCTGGCAGGAAACGCGGAAGCAAGTCCTCGGCGTAAAAGGCACGGATGCATCGGCTACCTAAGGAGGCACCGACGGTGGACAAGTCCATGTTCACAGCGGACTACATGAGATCGAAGGCACCCATATTCTTCGAAGTGGCCAAGGGGGCACGGAGTCTCGGAAGCTTGAGGGAAAGACTCGCCGGGCTGGCGCAGCAGATCAGTTTCGATACGTTCCACGAACGGGAACCCAGTGTGGGCATTCGGATCATGCGCATCCGGGATTGCGCCCACATCCTACAGAGCATTCTGTCCAGGCGATCCGATCATCTATCCGGTTTCAGCGTTGCTCAGGCGATCCGGGATATTTCCAAGCACAGGGCCAGGCCAGATCTCTCGCCGGCGTTCTACGCTGACCTACTCCACATCCTGCTTGGCATACATGGGAGAGGGCCTGGAGAAAGCCCGGCCGATCAGTTGCTCGCGCCGAGTTCTCTTACGGGGCGCCAGGCCGCGGTGGAGCGTTCCCACCAGCTGGATGCCCTGGGCGAGCGTATGGGGAAGAGCCTGACCGAGTTCGAGACCGGCCTGGATGCCGACGTAATCAAGGCAAGAGTGGGCAGGAAACAGAAGGTCCTCGACGTGCTGGGCGGCAGCGAGGAGGATTGGGCGGACTGGCACTGGCATATCCGCCACGTGATCAAGGACCCGGACGTGCTCGGCAAGATGATCAGCTTGGGCCAGGCGGAGGAGGATGCGATCCGCGAGGCCAGGGCCCGGTGCGTTCCCTTTGGCATCACACCCCACCATGCCTCGCTCCTGGATGAGGAACCCTCAGGCCGCGACCGCTCTGTCCGGTTTCAGGTAATCCCGCCACGCGACTATGTGGAGGGACTCAGTCGTCTCCGGGCTGAGGATCCTTCGACTCTGGACTTCATGCGCGAGGAGGACACCTCGCCTGTGGATCTAATCACGAGGCGCTACCCGAGCATCTGTATCCTCAAGCCAGTCAACACCTGTCCACAGGTTTGCGTCTACTGCCAGAGGAACTGGGAGATCGAGGATGCAATGGATCCCAGGGGAATCATACCCGAGAGCCAGGTCGATGCTGCGGTGGACTGGATCAAGGCGCATCCCTCGATCACCGAGGTGCTGGTGACGGGTGGAGATCCACTCATCCTTTCTGACAAAAGACTCAAGCACATCCTAGATCGGCTGGCGGACATCCCCTCCATTGAGCGGATACGAATCGGAACGAGGATGCTGGTCACAGTCCCTATGCGGATCACCGACGACCTGGTCGAGATGCTGGCCGGCTATCACGAGCCTGCCTGGCGGGAAGTTGCCATTGTGACACACTTCCAACATGCCTACGAGGTTACGCCCGACGCCGTTGCGGCTGTACAGAAACTCCGATTCAAACGGATTCCGGTGTACAATCAGTTGGTCTATACCTTCTTTGTGTCCCGCCGCTTTGAAGCCTGTGCTTTGAGACGAGTGCTCCGGCTTGCTGGAGTCGATCCCTATTACACCTTCAACATGAAGGGCAAGGATGAGATGCAGGCCTATCGTGTCCCCGTTGCCCGCCTTATGCAGGAACAGAAAGAGGAGGCGCGGCTGCTGCCAGGTATCTCGCGGACGGATGAAGCAGTTTTCAATGTCCCGGGGCAAGGAAAGAACTACCTGCGAGCGCGTCAGCATCGCAATATGCTGTCGATCCTTCCAGACGGATCGCGTGTCTATGAGTTCCATCCTTGGGAGAAGAACATCTCCCAGGGCGTCAGATCATATGTCGGAAGGGACGTGCCCATCCTCGAGTATCTCGAGAGGCTTGAGAACATCGGCGAGGATGTGAGCAGATACGAGACGATCTGGTACTACTTCTAGGGTTTCTGGCGAGCCGATGAGGGCCACTTGCGAGGAGGCACGATTGATTCGGGCAGGCCCGTTCTCGGCCAGGAGGCAGGAGCTCGGATGGCAACTCTCTACGTCATAGCGACACCCATCGGGAACCTGGGAGACATCAGCCACAGGGCCATTCAGGTTCTGGGGACAGTAAATGTCATAGCGTGCGAGGACACACGCAAAACTCGCGTGCTTCTCGATCGCTTTGGTATCAAACCGCGGCAGCGCTTGCTTTCCTACCACGAGCACAACGAAGAGCAAGGTGGACGGAGAATCCTGAGGCGCCTGGCTGCTGGTTTGGATGTGGCTCTCTGCTCGAATGCCGGGTATCCCTGTATCAGCGATCCCGGATACAGAATTGTCACGGCGGCCCTTGACCAGGGGCACAGGCTGGAAGTAATCCCCGGCGCCGGCGCCGTTGAGCCGGCCCTCCTGAGTTCGGGCTTGCCCACCTCCAGCTTCACGTTCAAGGGGTTTCCTCCTCGGAAGCCGGGTCCCAGGCGCAGGTTTCTGGAGAGGGAACTGGAGTCGCCGCATACGCTTGTTGTTTTTGAGTCCCCCTACCGGGTGGGTACGCTGCTCGAACTCGCCCTGGTCGTTCTGGGGGATCGGCGCGCCGCCGTATGCGTGGAACTCACGAAGAGATTCGAGGCCGTGCATCGGGGCTACCTCTCGGACCTTGCCGAGGCGTTTACCGGCCGCAAGGTGCGGGGCGAGGTCGTTGTCGTGATCGCGGGAAATCATCCGAAGCTAATACGCAAATCCGATTCCTGAATCTGAAGCTCGCCAAATCCCTAACACACTCACCGCAACGCGACCAGGAGGACTCCGGCGAATGCCAGGAGCCCCGAGATGGCCTTGCGCAATGTCATGCGCTCGCGCAGAAGGACCACGGAGAGGATGAGAATGAAGACCGTAGAGGATTGGTTCAGGATCGCCGCGATACTGGCCAGCGTGTACTTCATCCCCGCGACCCAGAGAATCAGGGCGATATAGGAACCGAGAACCGTTGCCGGGACCATCGCTCGCCATGCATGTGAGGGCCGCAGTACAGCAAAGATCCTGCCTCTCCCGGGTGAGAAAGCGGCGATTCCCACTAGCACAATCAGGCTCCCGAACTGCCGCACGGCGACGGCCCACATGACGGGAGAGCGGTTCAGAACCGGTTTTGCGATGATTATACTAAGGGCGAGGAGGGCAATGCCCATGATCCCCAGGCCGATGCCCATAACCAGATCCCTGGCAGATCGCCCTTCCGGGGGTTGGAGTGTGGAGGAGAGGAGTACCGCGCTGATGATCAGGCCCATGCCCAACAGATCGCATGTCCGCACCTGCTCGGCGAGAAACAGGTACGCCAAGAGTACCGTCGTGGGCGCATAGGCCGTGTCGATGATGGCCGTGATTCCCGCTCCCACTAGGTTCAGACTCTTGTGAAATAGCGTGTCGGAGAGAGCGATGCCGATGACGCCGCTGACAATGAGGATCAGGTAATCGCGAGCGGGAGCGCCGTGCAGGAAGGGAATACCCACGACCAGCATGGTGCCGGCAATGAGGGGCGCACTGAAGACCACGCGGAAGAGATTGAGCTGGAACGGGCTCACGCTTACGCCTGAGCGTCTCAGCAGGATGACGGCGAATGCCCAGACGAGGGCGCAGGAGAGCGCATAGATCTCACCCATCCACGTTCCCCCAACCCTCGCTCCAATCCCCGCTCTAACTCCCGCCCCAACCCCCGCTCCAACCCCCGCTCTAACTCCCGCTCCAATCCCCGCTCCAACCTGGCGATTACGCCTGGACTGATGCTTGCCAGAAGGGCAGAATGTAGCTGCCCGCGGTGGCCAAAAGCAAGGCGCGCGGTGCGCTGCCAATTGGGCGCGATTCACTCCCTGGGTTCCAGGGCTGGGGGTTGGAGAGGAGAGGAACATGAATCGTTGGCTGTGCAGCCTGACCCATACGGTCCCGTGTCTCGCGGCTCTTCTGTTTCTGGCCACGCTGAGCGCTTTTCCGGGTGAACCCGCCTCTGCCCCCGGGCAGGACGAGCTGCTTATCGACGGCAGTTTCGAGGCCATCAGCAGCGGCAATCAGCTTCGCAACCGCCGCACTGACCGGAAGGGTTGGTACGAAAGCCGCAGGGACAAGCGCAATGGCGAGAGCGGCCGCAAATTCCTGAAACTGAGTACCAAACCGATCGGCGGAAATGAGACCCATAAGGCCATGATCAAGGCCAGCCCTGAGTTCAATACCTATCTCTCACAGAGCTTCTCTGGGCCCCAGGATGGTCGGTTCTCGCTCAAGTGGGACATCTATGTAAAAGAGATTCTCCCACCCTTCAATCGCTCTGCCTTTCAGATGATCGGTAACGCCTCGGTGAAGGGGAGGGGGCCCAACGGTGCCGGGCCAGAGCGATTTGTCTTCCTGGCCTTCGAGAACGCGGCGGCGCCCGGCAAGCTGGACCTCTTTGCCTTCGAGGGCATATCACCTGAGAAATGGGACCAGCGGACTCTGGTGGTTTCAAACCTGGACATCAAGAAGTGGCACACGATTGTAGTGGACGTAAATGTGCCCAAGAAGGTCTATTTCGTATCGGTTCCAGGGGTGACAACAGAGCCGGTCCGCCTGCGCGCATTCAAGTCCAAGAAGAAATCAGTGCCCGAGGTGCTGACGCACATCAGTTTCGCGTCCTGGGATGATGGGCCGGGAACGTTCTATGTTGACAATGTGGGACGACCCGACTCGTAGGTATGGGCGAGCATTCTGATATGGGCGCAGGTATATACGTAGGCATGGGCGTGCATTGTGCCTGGGGCGGATCGTGGTTCGGCCACAATCCGCCGCCCGTCGGGCAAGGCGTCAGATGCGCCCTTAGGGCCCGCGCAAGAATAAGTTCCC
>JAGMDA010000254.1 GCA_023128935.1 Candidatus Eiseniibacteriota bacterium
AGTTATTCTTGCGCGAGCCCTTAGTCCTCGAGCGCTGAGAGCGCGCGATCCACCTTTGCACGCGTCTCCTGGTACTGATCTAATTTCCCCCGCTCCCGCTCGACCACCTCGGGCTTGGCCCGCTCGAGGAAATCCTGGTTCCCCAGCTTCTTTCGAGAGCGATCGAGGGTCTCCTCAATCTTGGACAGCTCGCCGTGCAGGCGGCTTCTCTCTGCATCCAGGTCGAGTACGCCTTCCAGCAAGACATAGATTTCCGATGCTCCCGCGACCGATGAGGCAGCATGCGGCGGCTTGCGGTAATTGGCTTCAATCGTCAACTCCTCGACGCGCGCCAGGGCGCGCAGAGAGGATAATCCCTCTTGCAGAATCCGCGCCTCATCCCCGTCTGCGCGAATCCCCACGCGGATGAACTTGGCTGGCGAGACGTTCATCTCACTGCGCAGGTTACGGATGGTTATCACGACCTCCTGGAAGAAAGCCATCTCACTTTCGGCTGTATCATCGAAAGCCGAAGCATCCACTTGCGGCCAGGGCCCTAGGATCAGGTCTCGCTCCTTTCCAGGCAGGTAGCTAAGGATCTCCTCAGTGATAAAGGGCATCATCGGGTGTAGCAGCGCCAGGATCCGCTTATACACCATGAGTAATATAGAGCGGGCCCGATCTCCCTCCTCCGGCGTCCCTCTCTGAATGCGCGCCTTGGCCGCCTCAAGGTACCAAGCGCAGTATTCCTTCCATGTGAAGTCATAGAGCAAGTGCGCGGCATCATTGAATCGGTACTCAACCAATAGCGCGTCGGTCTCCTCGACCACACGGTTGATGCGACTCAGGATCCAACGGTCCTCCAGAGTTAGGTCGCCGGTTGTTGCATCCGGCGCTGTCCCCCCATCGCGCAGGTTGAACAGGATGAAGCGGGCTGCGTTCCAGAGTTTGTTGGCAAAATCGCGACCCACCTCTGCTTTCTTCTTGCTGAAGAGCACGTCATTACCCGTGGGAGTCAACATGAGCATCGTGAAGCGCAAGGCATCGGCCCCAAACTCCTCGATCAGATCGATCGGATCAGGTGAGTTGCCCAGGCTCTTGGACATCTTGCGGCCGGTCTCATCCCTCACGATGCCGTGGAGATAGATGTCTCGGAAGGGCTTTGCTCCCATGAATTCGTAGCCAGCCATGACCATGCGCGCCACCCAGAAAAAGATGATGTCCGGGCCGGTGACCAGCACGTCGCAGGGATAGAAGGCCTTTAGGTCGTCGGTTTCCTCGGGCCAGCCGAGCGCGCTGAACGGCCAGAGCCAAGAAGAAAACCACGTGTCGAGTACATCCTCATCCTGTGTCCAGCTCCTGTCGCCGCACTCGGGGCAGGGCTTGTCCTGTTCTCCCGAGAGGCTCATATGCCCATTGGCGCAGTACCAGACCGGGATCCGGTGGCCCCACCAGAGCTGCCGGCTGATGCACCAATCCCGCACATGTTCGAGCCAGTGCAGGTAGGTCTGCTCCCAGCGCTGGGGCACAAAGCGCAGCTGGTCACTGCGTACCGCTGCAATGGCCAGCTTAGCAAGCGGCTTCATCCTGACAAACCACTGCTGGCTGATGATCGGTTCGATCACCGTCTTGCAGCGGTAACAGTGGCCCACGGCGTGACGGAAGGGCTCGACCTTGACCAGGAGTCCTTCCTTCCTAAGGGCTTCAACCACGGCCTTGCGGCATTCGGCTCGGTCCATGCCGGCATATCTGCCGGCCTGTGCGTTCATCTTGCCATGGGTGTCTATGACCGAAATCGACTCGAGGCCGTGGCACTGACCGATCTGGAAATCATTTGGGTCGTGGCCAGGGGTGATCTTGAGCGCGCCGGTGCCGAACTGCGGATCCACGTAGGGCTCCGCGATGATGGGGATCTCCCGTTCGATGAGCGGTAGAATCAGCGTTCGGTTCCTAATCTCCACATAGCGCTTGTCCCCTGGATGGACGGCCACAGCCATGTCACCCAGCACCGTCTCGGGCCGGGTGGTGGCCACAACGATACCCTGGTCCGATCCCTTCACGGGATATTTGATGTACCATAAGTGACCGTCGAGCTCCTCATGCTCGACCTCCTCATCAGAAACAGCGGTCTGGCAACCGATACACCAATTGATCAGACACTCCCCGCGGTAGATCAGGCCCTTACGGTAGAGATGCTTGAACACCTCCTCCACAGCCTTGGAAAGACCTTCATCCAGGGTGAAGCGCTCACGGTCCCAGTCACACGAGAAGCCCAGTAGGCGCAACTGCTGGAGAATCTTGCTGCCATAGGTCTCCTTCCACTTCCAGACTTGCTCGATGAACTTCTGGCGGTCGAGATCCCCGGCATCGATGCCCCGCTCGCGTAGATCCTTCTTGACTGCATTCTGGGTAGCAATCCCAGCATGGTCCATTCCCGGCAGCCAGAGGGTCTGGTAGCCCTGCATGCGCTTCCAGCGGATGAGCACATCTTGGATCGTGTTGTTGAGCACGTGACCGATTGTGAGGGCTCCGGTCACATTGGGCGGTGGAATAACAATTGTATAGTGGCCCTTCCCAGGCGAGGCTGAGGGGCGGAAAGACCCGGTCTTACTCCAGTGCTCATACCAGCGCCCCTCGAACTCGCTCGGGTTATAGGCCTTCGGCATCTCTCGCATCAGCTTGCTCCTAGGAGCCTCAGTGCTCGCCGGAAGATCGCACGTTTTATGAGCCTCGGAGAGTAGCAGAGGGGATCAATACCGGTCAACGGCGCCCGGTAGGCGGCCAGGGGCTCCCTGCGCAGAGCCAACGGTTTCCTCAACAGCGAGGTTCAGGGGCGGGAATGGGGGCCCCCGCGTCAGACTACAGACTCGGCCGTCGCGAGCACCTCGATGTGCCCGCTATTACTCAGAGAGCGCTCGACCGCCTCCAGCGTGCGTACGACCTGCAATCCACTCTCCCCATTCGCCCTGGGCTGGCGGTTATAGATGACGGATTCGAGGAAGTCGGTCACTTCTGCCTGGAGTGGCTCATAGGTCTCCAGCCGGGGGGAGACAATATCGCCCGCACGATAGCTCAGGTGATACTCCCCGAACGTGTCTGGATCGCGGTAGTTGACACCCTTGTCGAAGATCTTCACCTGCTCGATGTTCTCCGTATCATCGTAGACCAGCATCTTGGCGCTGCCCACGATCGTTGTGCGGCGCAGCTTCGATGGCGCGAGCCAGCTGACCTGGACATGGGCAATGGCACCGGAGCCGAAGCGCAGGTGGATGAAGGCCACGTCCGGAATCCCGGGCTGAACGAAATCCTTGCCGGTGGCCAGGACCTCAGTCGGTGACTCCTGGAGCCAATAGAAAAGCATCGAGAGATCGTGAGGGGCCAGATCCCAGATGACGCTGGAATCTTTCTGGTGTAGGCCGAGGTTCACGCGTGTGGAGCTGATGTAGAGAATGTCACCCAGATCCCCGGCCTCAATGATCTCTTTGATCTTGCGCACGGGTGGGCTGTACTCAAAGGTGTGGCCCACCATCAGGACCCGCTGGCGCTCGCGGGCCAGACTGATCAGGTTCTCCGCATCCTTGGACGACAACGTAAATGGTTTCTCCACAAAGACATGCTTCCCGCGCAGGAGTGTCTCGCGCGCTAACTCGTAGTGTGTCTTCGGAGGGGTGGCGATCATGATCGCATCAATCGTCGGAGAAGAAAATACCTCCCCGGGATTGGATGTGACGCTCACGCCAGGATAGCGGCGCAAGAGCTTGCGGAGCTTTTCGGGTTCGAGATCGCAGACCGTTACGCTAGAACAGAGGGAATTCTCAATGAGATTGCGGACAAGGTTCGGCCCCCAGTACCCCACCCCCATGATGGCCACGCTCACCATAATGACTACTCCTCACTGATATCCCTGGTACCCAGTCTGGGGTCACTAGCCAATGTGTGCAGTTTCCTGAGCACCCGAGCAACCTAAAGGGAACGCTCTATCGAGCGCCCTTAGCGTACAGGACCTCAGGCATGGTACGCCACAATAGCCGCAGGTCCAGCAAAAAGCTCCAATTCGAAATGTAGAAGAGATCTAGAAGGACCATCTCCTCGAAACCTAGGAAGTTGCGACCCGACACCTGCCAGAGGCCGGTCATGCCCGGCGTCACGTCGAGCCGATGCTTCTGCCAGGGTTCGTAGAGATCATATTCAAAGGAAAGGCAGGGCCTGGGCCCGATCAGGCTCATCTCCCCGCAGAGAACATTGAATAGCTGGGGCAGTTCATCCAAGCTGGCGCGCCGCAGCAGCTTGCCCACCAGGGTAATCCTGGGATCATCCAGGATCTTGTAAATAGGCCGCCCGGAGGGATCTACGCCAGCTGCATGCCCCTGAAGCAGCAGGGAAGAGACGTATTCGCGGTGGCATCTGTCGTCATTGGAAACCACCATGCTACGGAACTTATACATTTTGAAAAGCTTGCCGTTCTTGCCCACCCGGGTCTGCGCATGGAGAATCGGCCCGGGAGAGGTGAGTTTGACAAGTGCCGCAATCAGCAGCATTAGCGGCAGAAAGACAAGGCTGCCACATAGGGCGAGCATGAAATCTAACACCCGCTTGATATGCAGTCCAAAGGCCTTTGGTCCCGGGCGGCCCAACCGGAGCAACGGCACTCCTCGCTCCCGACTTACCGGAGCGGCATCCACAAAGAGTCGCGTTAAGTGTGGGACGATCGAAGTCTCGATCCCCATCTGCGCCAGAACCCCGGCTATCTCTATCGAAGTGGATCGCTCTATCGAGGAAGACGCAATCACAACCTCATCCGTCGCCAGTGCGCGGGCCAGTTGGGGAAGATCCTCCCATGTGGGGACTTGAAAGCGCGGCCATAAGCGGCCCCGAGATATGGAGGGAACCTCCAGATCCACCAGCCCGACCACGGCGCTCGCCCCACAGTCGCTCGCCTCCAACGCAGACGCCACACGCCTGGCTTTGGGGCTCAGGCCAGCCACCAGTAAACGCCTCGGGCGGATAGAACCGACCATCGCCAGGGGAACAAGGAAGCGGCAGACCAAAGGGCGGATAATCAGCACGCCGGCGGACAGGAAAAAGGCATGGGTGATCAGCAGCCGCCGGAGATTGCCGGGAGGATCGAGCGCCAGCAGGAAATCGAAGGCCACCGCAATGAACCCGCTCCAGAACAGCGCCTTGGCCGCGGTGGTTGCAGCGTGATCGGGTCTCAAGAGACTGCGGCGATCGTAGAGGCCAAACATGCCGCCAAGGATGAAAAAACCCAGCACCAGCACAGTGAATAGGGCTGCCAGGGGAGGCACGCAGTCGGCTGCCGAGTGCTGAAACATCTGCCTCGCACCCGGGGTCAGCTGCAGCGCACCAAAGAGCCCCCCCGTAATGAGGAGCGCATCAAGCAAGAGAAATCCCGGTAGAACCAACCCGATGGCGCGAGACCACGACACGCGCCGGCGCCCCCCCGCAATCGGGCCGGCGTCCTGTTTCCCCAGCTCTCCACTTGTGAGTTCGCTGTGATTGATAGCCGTGGCGCGCAATTCGAATCTCCGGCCCCGGTAAGCCCACTGAAACTCCAGCCACGGCGGCTGGGAGTCTACAAAACCGCCCCCGCCGTTTCAATTCGGCGAGGGACGGTAGGGTATCACCTGTCGAAACGCAAGGTTTTTCGCCGACCCAGACCCCATGTAGCTGCTGACCCGATGTCCCTGGGTAGCCCCCAGGAGCTGCCGAGCGCGCCCCCTGCCGGCAACTCCTCCTGAGCTACCTATACGCTACACGTGCACCTAGGATTCAGGTCCCTTATGCCGCCTCGGCGGCCGCCAAGAGCCCGTCTCCAAAGGCGCAGGCCCGATTGCGTCCCGTTTTCTTGGCCATGTAGAGGGCCTCATCGACCCTTCCCAGGAGCTGATCGATCGTATCGCCATCCTCATCAAATGTCGCCACTCCCACGCTCACCGTGAGCTTCTTGCGGCGGTAGAAGGTATGGCGCTGAACGCGCGTGCGGAGCCTCTCTGCTGCGTTCACCGCGCGGGGCTTATCGGTCATCGGGAGGAGCACGATGAACTCCTCGCCGCCATAGCGGGCCACTATGTCACTGCTGCGCGCCCAGTGTTTCAGGATCGTACCCAGCTCCGTGAGGATTCGATCACCGACCTGATGCCCATAGCTGTCATTGAGTTCCTTGAAATTATCGATGTCGATGAACATCAAGCTGAAACTGGTGGCGTAGCGGCGGGCCCGGTCGATCTCGCCCTGCATGCGCTCCAGGAAGTGGCGGCGGTTGTAGATATTAGTCAGATCGTCTGTGATGGCCAGCCGCTGCATCTCATCATAGAGCAGGAGGCGCTGGAT
This sequence comes from Candidatus Eiseniibacteriota bacterium, assembly GCA_023128935.1. Lineage (GTDB taxonomy): Bacteria > Eisenbacteria > RBG-16-71-46 > CAIMUX01 > WJJG01 > DAOVQB01. The sequence continues at coordinate 6,331 of JAGMDA010000254.1, forward strand.
CGTGGCAGCCGCTTGGCCCGCGATTAGCGCGAGCAGGCGTAAATGATCCTCCGTAAATGTCCGTGGCACAGCGTGGCTCAGGTTTAGTACCCCGATGAGTTCGCCTTGAACGATGAGCGGAACGGACATGAAGCAACCCACGGTTGAATTGTCGGTGCGGCATCCGCGGTGAAGCTCGCTCAGGAGCACGGGCCGCTTCTGCTTGGCGACCCAACCGCTGAAGCCTAT
>JAGMDA010000255.1 GCA_023128935.1 Candidatus Eiseniibacteriota bacterium
ACAGATGGCTGGTGTAGACCCTTTCTTTTCCACATTGACGGAGCTGCGAGACGAACTGGCGGCGCTCCTGAAAGCTTACTTTGGAGGGTAGCCGCAATGGCAGAGGGAATTCAACGCTACGCTGCGGTTGTCGGAGAGGACGTCATTGATCACCTCTACCAGCTTGCTGGGCCCCTGCGGGGAAAGAAAGTCGTCCACGTAAACTCAACCAGGGTGGGTGGGGGAGTCGCCGAAATCCTCGCCAAGCTGGTGCCTTTGATGCAGGAGTTGGGCATCGACACTAGTTGGGAAGTCATCACCGGCGAGGATAAGTTCTACCAGTGCACCAAGAACTTCCACAACGGACTACAGGGAAGCATCGTCGATCTTCCTCCGGGGCTTCTGAAGGCCTACGAGGAGACGAATGCCAGAAACGCCGAGGAGCTTCGCCCCACCTTGGAAGCGGCGGACATCGTCATCATTCACGATCCGCAACCTGCCCCACTCATCACGCTGTGTCCCAATCGGAAGGGCAAATGGGTCTGGCGATGCCACATTGATGTGAGCCGTCCTTTCCGTCCTGTGTGGCGGTACCTGCGCAACTACGTGTCCCAGCATGACGCCAGTATCTTCTCGCTTGCGGATTTTGCTCAGCCGCTTCCACACACGCAATACCTGATCTCTCCGAGCATCGATCCCTTGGCCGAGAAGAACATTGATCTCCCTGAGGAGGAGATTCAGGCGGTCCTCGAGCAGTATGGGATCGACCCGGAGAAGCCAATGGTCGTGCAGGTTTCCAGGTTTGACCGATTCAAGGACCCCGTGGGTGTAATACGAGCCTACCAGTTGGCAACGCGGTTCATTCCGTCCCTGCAGCTTGTGCTGGCTGGGGGCGAGGCCACTGATGACCCCGAGGGGGCCGCTGTTCTCGAGGAGGTTCGCGCCGCGGCCGGTGATGATCCGAGCATATTCATTCTGCTGCTGCCCGCTGACGCAAACCGCACAATCAATGCCCTGCAGCGGGCCGCGCAGATCGTGCTGCAGAAATCCATCCGCGAGGGCTTCGGGCTTACGGTTACCGAGGGGCTGTGGAAGGGCAAGCCCGTGATCGGAGGCAACACGGGAGGTATCCGTCTCCAAGTGAGGAATCACCAGACGGGATTCCTCGTTGACTCGCCCGAGGGTGCGGCGATGAGAATACGCTACCTGCTTCACCATCGCTCCAGGCTGGAGGAGATCGGATACAGGGCCAAGGAGTTCGTTAGGGAGAACTTCCTGCTCACGCGACACCTGCGTGAGTACCTGACACTCATGCTCGGCCTAACCCATGCTGAAGAGGGCCGCATAGACCTCGGGTAGCGATTCCGCAATTGACAGGCCGCAATGATCCTTGTTTCAGAGCCTTTTCTGACATAAGCTGGTAGTTGAGAGTCATGCGTTCCCGCGATATGCTCATACCGTTCTTCGATTGTTTGGAGAGAGCTAGGCACCGTCTCTTCATGCTCGACTACGACGGTACCCTGGCTCCCTTCCAGGTGGACAGAGATCGGGCGATACCCTATCCAGGCGTTCGAGAATGCCTCCGGCGCATTCTGGCGGCGAAGTGTTCCAGGCTTGTTCTGATCTCCGGGCGGTCGAGTTCGGACCTCATTGCGCTCCTGGGGCTCAATCCGCATCCAGAGATCTGGGGATCACACGGGTGGGAGCGCCTGATGCCCGATGGAACGTATGACATGCCACAACTCGATGCACCTGTCGTGGAGGGCCTGACGAAGGCCTGTTGGGCAATGAAAGAGGAAGGACTTGCCGATCATTGTGAGAGGAAACCCGCTGGCGTGGCTCTGCATTGGCGGGGGATGGATGCCTCCTTTGTCCGGCGCGCACGTGCCATAGCCCGGGAACGATGGGGCGGGCTTGTCCGACCCGATTGTTTGGCGCTCAAGGAGTTTGATGGTGGTTTGGAGCTCAGAGTCCCTGGCAGAAGCAAGGGAGACGTGGTCCGGTCGCTTCTTGCGGAGATGCCGACAGGGACCGCAGCCGCCTATCTCGGGGATGATCTGACTGATGAGGATGCCTTTGGGGCCATCCGGGACAGGGGCCTGGCTGTTCTGGTGCGCCCGGAATACCGATCCACAGCAGCAGACGTGTGGCTGAGGCCACCGGAGGAGCTGATCGATTTCTTGAATCAGTGGCATGACCGATCCAGGAAGGGGTGAAGACCATGGATCAGGATGTCTCCCCGGAGAATAGGCTGATCATTGTCTCAAATCGCCTTCCTGTCGTGCTCACGAGGGGCGAAAACGGTTCCTGGGATGTCCGGCCCGGTTCCGGGGGCTTGGTAACGGCATTAGCTCCCGTGCTCCGAAACCGAGGGGGCATCTGGATCGGCTGGCCTGGAACGGTTCAGGCCGAGGATCTGCATCTGGAGGAACTGTTGGCTGAGGCCACCAGAGATTCCGGATACTCGCTCCGGGCGGTCGCTCTCACTGAAGAGGAGCAGGCAAAGTACTACCAAGGCTTCTCGAACGAGATTATCTGGCCTCTGTTCCACGATCTGCAGTCCAACTGCAACTACGACCCGGACTACTGGTTCACATATCAGAAGGTCAATCGAAGGTTTGCGGATGTCATTGCCGAGAACAGCGCTCCCCATGATTTCATCTGGATTCATGACTACCATCTGATGGCCGTTGCCAAGGAGCTTCGGGTGATGGGGATTCGCGCCCGGTGCGGTTTCTTTCTCCATATCCCATTTCCCTCGCCGGACATTTTCCTGAAACTGCCCTGGCGATTCCAGGTTCTGAGCGATCTGCTGGAGTTCGACTTGCTCGGGTTTCAAACGCTGAGGGATCGCCGTAACTTCGTTCAGTGTATCCGTGCTCTGGCCAAGGAAGTTGCGGTTGTGAGCCGCGGCCAGATGACAACTCTGCACGTGGAGGGGCGGCAGGTGCGGGTAGGGGCCTTTCCCATCAGCATTGACTATGCCGAGTTTGCCGATCACTCTGCGACGCAAGAGGTGGCCGACACGGCTTGGTACATTCACGAGGACCTGCCGCAGCGCAAGATTATTCTAGGTGTTGACCGGCTTGACTATACCAAGGGCATTCCGCAGAAGTTGGATGCATTTCGAACCGCGCTGCGCAAGTTCCCCGACCTCCATGAGAAGATTGTCTTGGTTCAAGTTGTTGTGCCAAGCCGGTTCAATATCCCGAAGTACCTCGACCTTAAAACCGAGATTGAACGCAAAGTCGGAGAGATCAACGGCGAGTTCACCCGGTCGGGTTGGGTTCCCATTCACTACATATACAGAAACCTCAATCGCAGAGAACTGCTCGCATACTACCGGACTGCTGAGATCGCCCTCATCACGCCCCTCAAGGATGGAATGAATCTGGTTGCCAAGGAATACTGCGCATCCAACTTGGAGCATAATGGCGTTCTGATCCTGAGTGAATTCGCAGGTGCGGTTGCCCAGTTGCAGAAAGGCGCGATGGTCGTGAATCCCTATGACGTGGAAGGCGTCGGGCGCGTCATCTACCAGGCCGTCTGCATGTCGGCTGAGGAGCGGCGATTCCGCATGAGACGACTCCGCCACTCCATTCGAAAACGTGATGTCTACTGGTGGGTGAATTCCTTCCTACAGGCCGCGATCTCCAAGCGCCTAGATCAGTTCCCACTGGTTGAGGACTACGCGCCCACCCGCGAGGTTGATCACTGGCCCGGTTCGGTCTGCCAAGCTGTCGTCCACGGCCCGGTGGCCGATGACGACCGCCCCAGCTCCCCACACCGGTAGTTATGTACCAACGCACCCGCTAGGTGCGAGGGCGTTGGCTATAAACGGGTGGGACTCGGGTTCATCCCATATCGTCCCTGATGGGTGCGCGGCATCCTGCTCATCTTAGATGAGGCCGAAACCCCACCCGGTTTTTG
>JAGMDA010000256.1 GCA_023128935.1 Candidatus Eiseniibacteriota bacterium
AGCCAGAAGAAGAAATCCTGACTGTAATGTTCGTTGAGCCAACGGGACGCTAGATCCGTCAGGCCGCTCGTAGAATTGTCAGCACGAAATAGCCGTGGTTGATCTGAACTATGGGGGAAGAAGTTATACTCGATGAATCCCTGGCCCATGTTGTATTCCGGCAGCAAGAAGGAATTGTAACCGATTGCTGCGGTATGGTAGCGCGCATCGCGGAGGTATTCGGCCAAGGTCGGAACTGCATCGGGCAGGGTGGGTTCAAGGCCGACGGCCAGGTGCACGAAAGGGGACAGGCCGGACATGATTGAGGCCACGGCAGGTAGCGTCCAGGGAGCCGGAGACATCGCCTTTGTAAACTGCAGCCCCTCACGTGCCAGCTGATCAATATGCGGCGTCGGTGGGCTGTGAGGATTGTAGCAAGACAAGAAATCCGGGCGCAGGGTATCGACAATTATCAGAATCACGTGCCGGGGCGGGCGATCAGCATTGATAGAGTGATGTAGGGCAGCAGGAGACGGAGGCTGCCCCAGGGGACTGGCGAGTAGACCCGATACCAGGAATCCCTGACCCAAGCACAGGAAGACGCGGACGATAAGCCCCCAGCCGCGGTGATTCTTTGGGGGGCTGCCGATATTCAGAAGGAACATCGGCAGCCTTTCCGTGAACCTCATAGCTTCTCCCCCGGACCTGGTTGTGGTTCACGCATCGTGTGCGTCGCGCGGCGGGCAAGAGTTCTAGATCTGCCAACCTCCGGGACCGCCGGCTTCCATCGAGGGCCACTTCCGAGGAGCTCGGATTCGTGCCCCGCATCTGCCTAGCATTGTATCAAATCCACGTCATGATGACACCACTACGCGCGATGCGGCCCGCAGGTCAGTGTGCGGCCAGCAGGTCAGTGTGCGGCCAGCAGGTTTCGGGATCAAAATTCCTATCCGCAGCTCTGGCCGCAGCCGTCAAGTCGCCACTGTCGCCAGAACAGCTCGGCCTTCCGTGACAGGATCTGCAGCCACCAAGCAAAACCCTTTTACGCCCGTTGGGCAGCATGTTATCTTCCCGTCTCGCTCTGCCACAAGATTCAGGGCGCTTCCGGCAAGGAACTCGAGGTTGTAGATGACACCGGATGCCGCATCCAAGCTGCATCACCCGGCATTCAACGCCCGAAGAGTGACGCTGATTGCTTTGCTCCTTCTCCTGATCCTGAGCCTGGCGCGATGGGGGTTCTTTGCTGTCGACCTCTTCGAGGCTCGCCCCCGGGCATTCCGCGACTTTCGGATCTTCTGCCAGTACGCTGCCGAGGAATCGGAGACAGGCCGGCTCTATCGCACCGATATTCACTCCTTTCATCTGCCGGGCAGTCAATTCTTCAAATTCCCACCCGTGGTGCCCGCGGCCCTGAAACCCTTCGTCGGTCTACCGCGCAAGACGATTATCCGCATCTTCCTGGTTGCCACCTCCATCATCCTGCTGGCTGGTTTCCTCACGCTGGTCCGCGAGACGCGCGCGGGGCCATTGCGGGCACTCCTGATGAGCCTCGTGTTCCTGAACTGGCAACCCACCTGGGACAGTGTGGCCGGGCTGACGGTGGAGTCCTTCCTCGGGTTGATGCTGGTGCTCACCTTCGTCTGGCTGTGGCGTGGCCATCTGTGGCTGGCCGGGGTCCCGTTGGGCATCGCGGCTGCGACCAAGGTCTATCCGGTGCTTTTCCTGGCCATCTTTGTCTACTTCAGACGTTGGCGGGTTCTGCTAGGCGCTGCTATCAGTGCTATAGCTCTTCTTCTGGCCGCCGGTTTGGTGCTCGATCACCGCTACACGATTGAGTATTTCACCCAGGTTTTGCCCACCTTAGGTGGCACGGCGCTGCAGACGGACAACGTGAGTGCCCTGGCCAACCTGGGTCGCGCTGGCGCCTACCTGCAGTTGGGCGGCGAGGAATTCAGGAAGTGGGTCCTGCAATCCTACCTCGAAGTCGACGAATTGGTCTCGGTGCGCCCGATGGTGTGGCTGGCCTACATCGCTCTGGCTATCATCTTGGTGTTGACGGCCCTCCGGCACGTGCCCTTCAGTCGAGCGAAGCGTACCTTGCGTGGTGAAGGCAACGCCCTGTGCCTGACGGTGTGTTTCGTTCTTTTAATGATTCCGTCTAGTTGGTACGGGTATCAGAATCTGCTGCTCTTCCCCCTGCTGGTGCTTTTCGGGAACCTCCCTGGATCTTGGAAGCAGTGGCACCTGTGGATCTGGCCCGCGCTGACGGTAGCCATCGGCGCGACCCTGTTCGGAGGAGGTCGTTTGTACGAGGAGTATCCCGTACTCCACAGCGCCGTGCGCAGTCTGCTGCCGATTCTTATCTGGGTCGGGTGGATCAGGTATTTGGGGGCCGACAGGACAGATAGAGTCCCTGCGGCGGCCCTGAACTGATGGCTACGCGGCGGATGTCCCTCCCGAGAATCCCAAATGTTGCTCTCTAGAGCGAATTTGCCTTACCACAATCCGGAATTGACCGGGTAGTGCGCGAGGTAGTTGGCCAGAATCCGTCTGAGGTGACGCTTGTTAAAGCACGATCACGTGATCAAGGCACTCTCTAGGGTACCTGTTGTGTCATGTTTGTCCGATAGCAGCCCGGAATCTGTCCGGTATCCGTCCGATCGGACAAATACCGCGCCGGACGGAGCATCTTAGACATCGCCCCAACTACTAGCACTCACGCCATCTAGTCCCTACCCCGCGCCGCCCTCTGTGCCAATAATAGTGAGACACTTCTCCCCCTTGGAATTAGAGTAGAGGGCGGGGGGAGAAAAGGGGCTCAATCCAAATCTCTCAACGCTGAAAGCCTAAATTCGTAGGGACTTGGATGAGAGAATCTCCGGAGGGATGTTGTTCCCGGAAGACA
>JAGMDA010000257.1 GCA_023128935.1 Candidatus Eiseniibacteriota bacterium
TTCATGACCCTGTGCATCTTCAGTTTCCTGTACAAGGACAACGCGTTCTTCCGGTTTGCCGAGAGCCTTTTCGCCGGCATCTCGCTCGGCTATTACATCGGGATCGTTGCGACCAATACACTCGGCCCCAATCTCTTCCACCCGCTCTTCACCAACTTTAGCGACAGGGCTGACCTGCTGATTCCGCTCCTGCTGGGATTGAACCTCTATACGCGCTACATCCCAAAGATCGCCTGGTTTGCCCGCATTTCCCTCGCCGTTTACATCGCCTACTACGTGGGCATCAACATGGTCCAGAAGCTGCAGGGAGAGGTTGTCCCACAGGTGGGCAAAACGATCATGCACCCGATCGGCGGGAGCTTCACGCCCGTAGACAATCTGATCATGATCGTCGGGGTGCTTTCGGTGTTGATTTACTTCTATTTCTCTGTCGAGCACAAGGGGGTCATTGGAGCGGTCTCGCGCGTCGGCATCTGGTTCCTCATGCTCGGCTTCGGGGCAGCATTCGGCTATACAGTCATGGGGCGCATATCGCTCCTCATCGGGCGCATGAACTACCTATTCATCGATCTAGTGAACGTCACATCGCAGGCGCTGTGAGCAGCGACCATGCGAGATAGTCACGCTTTGAGCGGCGACCACACGAAGCAATCGCGCCTTGAGCGGCGGCCAAACGAGTCAGTCGCGTATAATGCGGCATTACGTGCAATCAGGTATCTAGGGCAACCTGAGTTGGAGGCGATATGGCCATCTCCGGCCCTTCACACGTACCAGCGGCTTCCCGTTTTCCCGTGCCGAGGCTCCTGGTCCTAAGCCTGTTCTTTTTCTCCGGCCTGAGCGGGCTCGTTTATGAGGTCGTCTGGGGGAGGATGTTCTCCCTGGTCTTGGGCACCACGGTCTACTCCATATCCACTGTCCTGAGCGTCTTCATGGGCGGCATGGCCCTGGGGAGCTGGCTCTGCGGCCGGCTGGTGGACCGTCCCGGAGCGAACGGACTGAGGATTTACGGCTACTTGGAGATAGGTGTGGGGATCTTCGCCCTCCTGCTGCCTGTCTTGATGGATCTCTCAGATGGGATCTTCCGGAGCGCCTGGCCACTGCTCTCCAACTCCTTCGTCGGGCAGATGGCCTTGCGGATCCTGCTGGCCGCTATGGTTCTTATCGTGCCAGCTACACTGATGGGCGGATCCCTCCCGGTCCTGAGCCGCTATTTAGTTCGCCGCCTGAACCAATCAGGCCCCGTAATCGGTACGCTCTATGCGATAAACACACTGGGGGCGGTGCTGGGGTGCCTGTTGGCCGGGTTCTTCTTTCTAGAGCACCTTGGTGTGCGTAACACTCTTCTTATCGCAGCGGTGATGAACTTCATCGTTGGCGGGGCTGCGATCTTTGCATCCGGGCGCTCGGCGCTTCCTCCCGTCCATGTTGACGAGCCTCCGGAAGCCGGGACCGTACGTCCCATCGCATACACGCCAAGACAGATCAGACTGGCGCTGATCCTCTTTGGGGTCTCCGGTTTCGCGGCACTGGCCCTGGAAGTGTGTTGGACGCGAAGCTTGCTCTACTTCGTCTCGGTCGACACTTGGGCCTTCTCCGCCATGCTGGCCGCTTTCCTCACCGGCATAGGTGTCGGGAGCCTGATCTTGGCCCCCCTGACCAACAAGATCCGCAACCCGCTGGCCGCACTGGGAGCCATTCAACTTATGGTGGGCGTGACCGCCGCTCTGAGCATTCCTCTCATGGCAGGCCTCTATGGTCTCTCCGATACGATCCCCACCGCGTCTGCAGAAGGGGCCACTCTCCTGGGACACCTGCGCTTCAAACTCCTCAATTCTTTTTTCATCATGCTGCTCCCTACGCTTCTCATGGGGGCTGCCTTTCCCCTTGTCAGCTCCATCTACGTGGCAGGCCGCAAGCAGGTGGGTCAAGGAGTGGGCACGCTGTACGCCTTGAACACGATGGGTGCGATTGCCGGCTCCCTGTTGGCAGGATTCCTGCTGATGCCGCTACTGGGCCTTCAGCGGAGCATCTTGCTCGTAGCCTCTCTTTACATGGCGGGGGGGCTCCTGCTTTTCGTGGCGGCCTTCCCTCAGGGTCTTCGCCGACCTCGGGCGGAGCTGACCTTCGCAGCCGGTGTGCTGGCGCTGGTCGTCTTGAATCTCACGTTTGCCGGTCAGCCTGTCATCCTGCTGACCCGTTACTTCCAGGAGCAGACCGGGCAGTTCCGCTTGCTCTACCTGCGTGAGGGGCCAGCTGCGTCACTAGCCGTTCTGGAGAAGTCAAATGGGATCCGGCGAGTGAACATCAATGGCATCGACACGGCGTTCGACAACTATATGGATATGCAGGTGCACCGCATGCTCTCGCACCTGCCGCTCCTGCTTCATCCGGACCCACAGAAGGTACTGATCGTGGGCTTTGGTATGGGATCCACTGTTTGGGGATGCTGTCAGCACCCGGTCCAGCGGGTGGACGTGGTGGAATTACTGCGGGACGAAATAGAGACGGCGGCCTATTTCGAGAAGATCAACCATGGCGTAGTCCGACACCCCCGCTTCCGCTTCATCGAGGGGGACGGTCGCAATTACTTGCTTGGAACGAGGGAGATGTACGACATGATCTCCTTCAATGCCATTCACCCTCGCTTCTCGGCCGCCCTCTACACGAAGGATTTCTACGAGGTCTGTCGCAAGCGGATGACCCCCGACGGCGTGATCTGCGCCTGGATGACGCAGAACAGCATGACCGATGAAGAATGGCGCATGCTCTGCCGGAGCTTTATAGAGGTCTTCCCACACTCGACCCTGTGGTACTGCAATCCGCAGCACTTCTGTCTTATCGGCACCTTAAAGCCGATCCAGATCGATCTGGCAGACTGGCAGAAACGGATGGCCCAGGAAGAGATACGAGCCGACCTGGCCGACTCCTATCTTGAAGATTACATGATCTTGGCCAGCAGATACATGCTGGGCCGCGCGACGCTCCAGGAGTATGTCGCTGACGCACCACTGAATACCGACGATCACCCCCTGATCGAGTTCGCCCGCGAGATGACTGATCAGGAGCGTCCAATCATCCTGCAGCTAGTGGAAATGAAAGAGAGCCTTATACCTATCATGACTGCGGGCCCGGACTCCGAGACGCTACGCCAACAGCTTGCCATCTATGAGGAATCCTCGCGCCACATGATGGACGGGCAGATCGAGTTCTGGTACCCGACAAACCCGCTGAAGGCCGAGATCGCCTACCGCCGGGCGTTGCTCGCAGTGCCCGGGAATCAGGACGTGCTGCACCTCTTGGGTTTCTCCACCGTACGTGAGCAGAAAGCTCGCGCCGCACTTAGCGCGCGCCCTTCTCATCCTCCCTCCCTTGCCATTCTCGGGCGCATCCTCTTGAATCAGGGCCATCTCTCTGCAGCAGAGAAGCTGCTGGTGCGCGCTGTCCAGTTAGACCGCACGTATGTGCCGGCCCTGCGGAACTTGGGATTTCTTTATCTTATACAGGGCGATACAGAGAAGGCAGCAGGCCCCCTGTCAGCCGTAGCTCGCGCCACGGGCCGCAGCAAGCCTCAAGATCCCCGTGTCCTCTACGCCCTGGGCATGGCCCTTTCACAGCAGGAGATGCAGGAGCAGGCGTTGAATCTCAAGCAAACCGCGATCCAACAGAACCGCTTGACAGTGGAATGGTACGATCTCTTCCAGGCCACGATCACACAGATGGTCGAACTGCAGGATGAGGATTCCTAGTCCTACATGCTTGAGGATAGACAAGGGAACACCTTCTAACGACATCGGGGGGACCCTTGGAGGTGTACGCCTGGTCCGGGCGATTGGGCTTGCCTGGATAGCGTAACGCCAGAAGCCCCTCTCTGCACATCGGAGTCAAGTAGCGTTCCTGTAGACTTTTAGGACCTCTACGGAGGAGTCTTGCCATTTCCTGGACGGACAGAAATCGGCCGCGGCAGAGCCTCCGGATGAGTTCTCTCATCAGTTCCGGCGACATGCGCTTCTTTTCCCGGGCTGGAGCTGCAATGGCTCGTAGGGATGGCTCGAAGTCCGA
>JAGMDA010000258.1 GCA_023128935.1 Candidatus Eiseniibacteriota bacterium
GCGGTGGAGATACGTCTTGACGATCTCCGTCAGCACAGCCGTCTCGAAGATCGCTCCTCCCATCGGACCGGAAGCAGCGTGCGCAGGATCTCTGAGTCCGGCGAGATAGCAGAGCATTCCAACGTCGGTGAAGTAGAGCTTCGGGCTCTTTACCAGGCGTTTCCCGATGTTGGCGAAGTACGGGCGGAGGATTATCACCTGGTACGTGGCCTCAAGGATCGACAGCCACGCTTTCGCGGTGTTGACCGCCACTCCGATGTCGCGAGAGACCTCAGTCAAGTTAAGTAGCCCACCACTTCGCGCCGCGATCGCCCGCAGGAAGCTCTGAAACGTAGTGAGGTCCCCCACCTGGCGGAGCGAGCGCACGTCCCGCTCCAGGTAAGTCTGAATGTAGCTTGCGTACCACAGCGTACTATCCCTTGTGCGATCAGCGATCAGTTCAGGGTAGCTTCCACGAATGAAGCCCTCCCACAGTTTGTCGTGTGCTGATTCCCGATGCAGAGGCCGTTTCTCCTCTGCCTCCCATGGAAACGGCGCGTGTGGAATGCCGAGCATCTCCCGTTGAGAAAGGGGAAGAAGGCGCAGCACCGCTGCCCGGCCAGCGAGCGATTCCGTCACCCGTTCCATGAGAAGCAGGTTCTGTGATCCAGTGAGCAGGTATTGTCCGGACTTGGTGCGATCGGCGTCGACGCGTTCCTTGATGTATGGGAGGAGATCCGGTGCGTATTGCACCTCGTCCAGGATGCACGGCGGCGGGTACATTGCGAGGAACCCGCGTGGATCCTCGCCCGCCGCCGCCCGAATATCCGGCGGTTCGAGTGAGACGTAAGTGTAGCTTCCAGCGAACAGATGCTTGAGAAGCGTCGTCTTACCAGACTGACGCGGCCCGGTAACGATGACGACGGGAAACTCCCGCACCGCACGTTTCAGTACCGGCTCCAGCGATCTTCGGATGTACTTCTTTGTCATGGACCATCCCTTACCGTGCAATTATGCATTCCAAATGCAAAATTACACGGAACGAAATAGGTGTACTGACTCAATGCGGCATACTTCTTCCGGTGGACGATCAGCATCGTGGCTGGCGCTACCAATGAGAGCGGGGACGCCAGGCTAGGACTCACCATCGCCAAGGCCCTCATTTGAAAAGTGCACGGTGGCCAGATCTGGGCACAGAACGCTCCCATAGGCGGGGCCATGTGTCTATTTTACTTTCCCTGTGTTTGATGTGCCGCGCGAATTGGTGGCTCCCGGTCTTCTTCGTTTCGTTGGGTATTCTGGATCACTACTTATTACAAAACACTAAAAGCAAAGATCTGACCCCAGTATCTCTGCCATCAAATCTCGAACGTGCTTCGTCATCGGTACACAGGGCATACTCCCTCGCGCAGTTGACATCCAAATGACATGCCAGGCTTAGCTAACACACTAGCTCTCCGGCTGTTCCTCCGTCTCCCGAACAAGGGCCATGCAGAGCAAGGCATGGATCACTCTGTCTGTGATCGCGTAGCCTATCTCGGTACTTGGAAGCGAGGCGTGGCACAGGCGGTTCCTGATGTTCCAGCCTCGCGGATCTGTGAGAAGCACCCGAAGGTAGAATGCAAGGTCTTCGCCCAGAATGGTGCGAGTTGCCCTGTCTCGCAGCATGTCGTCCAGGAGCCGGAGACTGAAGCCTCCGCCGTGCCGGAGTGGCTTGATGGTCCGAACACCCACCTTCTCAAGAAGGCCCCTAACCGCCCCTTCAATCTGGGGAACGAGGATATGGACTGAGCTAAGCATGTCGCCATCGAGAAACCTAGCTACGCCGTGCGCGATGATGTCCCT
>JAGMDA010000259.1 GCA_023128935.1 Candidatus Eiseniibacteriota bacterium
TGCAGCAGCTCATTGCGCACCTTCCCGCTCGCGGTTAGAGAGGGCGGACTTCTCAGCAGGTTTCGTCGCGAAGGCGCGCGCGATACGCGGCTGCAGCAAGAGGATTGGTGCTGAGTTCAGGCCAATCTGCTGGGGCCTTGGGTCGGCAGATGAGTGCGATAGGCGCGCAGGTCGGATGGGGAAATCAGCTGAGCGCGATATGCATGCAGATTGGATGGGGAAACAGCTGTGTCGATCGAGGGTCGGATTACAGAGGAATTCCAGCACCGCTTTGGTGGGCGGCCGGCTTTCACTGTGCGCTCGCCGGGGCGCGTGAACCTGCTGGGGGATCACACCGACTACAACGACGGGTTTGTGCTGCCGATGGCGATCGACCGCTGGGTGTGGATCGCCCTGCAACCCACCACCGACCGGCGTGTGACCGTCTATTCATTGGACTTTGGCGACACAGCAGAGTTCGCGCTGGACCGTTTGCGACCTGTCACCCCGGGATGGCCTGAATATCTCAAGGGTGTGGCTTGGACCCTGCAAGAGGCAGGTCACACATTGGCCGGCTGGCGGGGCGTGATTGCGGGCAATATCCCGTTGGGGGCGGGGCTGGCCTCTTCGGCTGCGCTCGAGATGGCTGTGGCGCGGGCCTTCGCGGCGGTCTCCGACATGCCGTGGGACCCGGTTGCGATGGCTCGCCTGGGTCAGCGGGCTGAGAGCCAATGGGTGGGGGTCAGCTGCGGCATCATGGATCAGCTGATTTCAGCGTGCGGCAGGGAGGGTCATGCGCTCTTGATCGACTGCCGCTCCCTGGAGATGCAACCAATTCCCCTACCAGCGGGCGTCACCGTTGTTGTGTTGGACACCACGACCCGCCGGGATCTGATTGACTCTGCGTATAATGAACGCCGCGCCCAATGCGAGGCAGCAGCTAGCCACTTCGGTGCCCCGGCCCTGCGCGACGTGAGCCTGACGCAGCTTGAATCCCAATTCCACACTCTTGAGGAACCGATCGGCCTCCGCGCCCGCCATGTTGTCAGCGAGAACCTGCGCACCCTAAAGGCCGCCGAGGCCATGCGGCGCGATGATGCCGCAGCCTTCGGCAAACTCATGAACGCCAGTCACACCAGCCTCCGCGACGACTTTCGGGTATCGAGCAGGGCCCTCGATCTACTGTCAGCTTCCGCCAGGCAACAAACAGGCTGCTATGGCGCGCGCATGACGGGCGCGGGCTTCGGCGGGTGCGCCGTCGCGCTGGTGGAGACGGATATGGTCGCTGACTTCGCAGAGAAAGTCTCAAGCAGTTTTCGTGCAGCCATCAATCTCACGCCCGTATTCCACGTCTGTCAGCCTACTCGGGGAAGCGAACTACTGCGCCTTTGACAATGCTGTGAGACCGCCTGATTTGCCAGCGGATTTGAGAAGGGTTTCCTTCTCCGCGACCATCAACCACGATACTGCGGACAGACCGACACGCTGGCCGTGCTGCCGGCGGGCGCAGCGGGCCGCGTCCCCTGAGCCAGGGTGACTTCGTACTCATCCTGCCGGGAGAACGTCATCAGTATCGCAATTCATCCGATCAGCCGCTGGTCTTCATGTGCATGGCGCCCAAGGAGTACGAGTAGTCCGCCCTCATCCGCGGCTGTAGGCTCGCAGCTGTGCAAGCGCGCCCTCGCGGCCGGCCCGCTTATACAGCCGCATGGCCCGCGGGAGGGATCCCGTAGCCCGATGAACGCGCAGGGCCAAGGGATAGAAACGCGTGTAATCGTAATAGCGAAAGAAGAAGGCGTTGTTCATTTCTTTGGTGAGTTCCGCGCGTTCCCATTCCGCCGGCAGTCGTTCTCGCAGCGCATCCGCTTCGCGGCGCAGCGCGGCCAGGAGGCGCCGCCGCTCACCTGCCCCGGCTTCCCGCCGGTAGATCTGCGCCAAGCGGCGGTAGCCGCGGTTGACGAAGCGGGCAAAGGCTGCCCAGCTGTGCTCCTGTGCGCGGGATTCGGCCAGCAATTCGTCGTCGCCGCGCTCGGAGGCAAAGAGGCGAGCACCCAAGACGCCCACTACGCGACCGGTGGCCTCCTCGAGCGCGTAGGGCATGCGGATCCCGGCGAGCCGCAGGGTGGAGTGCCAGGCTTCGTGTAGGACAACGTAGCCCTGCCGCGTGCGAGGAGCCGCCAGCAGACTC
>JAGMDA010000026.1 GCA_023128935.1 Candidatus Eiseniibacteriota bacterium
TCCCATCTCATGTCGTCCGTCGCGTAGTCGGCCTGCAACGTTCCAGCGATAGAGGCAATGAGACGCACGTCTTCATCTTCGATGCGGTGGTCCATCACAGCAGAGACTCCTGGGATTGAGTGAAATCGGGTTGACAGTTGACAAATTCGGGGCGCAAGGCAGCCAATCGCTTCGCCATTACTTCAAGCGCCTCGGGGTTGTTATCAACGAGGATGAAGCTGCGGCCATGTCGAGCTGCGGACTCCCCAGTCGTCCCGCTGCCCGCGAAGAAGTCCATCACAAGATCACCGGGCTTCGAGTGCACCTTGATAATGCGATCCAGTACACCAAGGGGCTTCTGTGTCGCGTAGCCGGTCTTCTCTCTCCCGTTTGGGCTCACAATTGTGTGCCACCAAACATCGGTCGGCGTCTTCCCCCGGGCTGCTTTCTCTTTCCCTACGAGACCAGGTGCCATGTAGGGGATACGGTCCATCTCATCGTAGTTGAACGTGTAGTTCTTTGGATCCCGTGTGTACCAGAGGATGTTGTCATGTTTGGCGGACCACCTCTTCTTGGAGCGAGCACCATAGTCGTAGGCCCAGATGATCTCGTTCTGAAAGCAGTCGCGACCGAAGATCTGATCGAGCGCGATCTTGCAGTAGTGTGCTTCTCGATAGTCAATGTGAAGGAAGAAACTGCCGTGCGGATTGAGCACGCGATGGGCCTCCTCGAGGCGAGGAACCAGAAACGCCATGAAGTCGTCGAAGGCATCGTCCCAGCCCGACGTCCCGAGATCGACGGTTCTGTAGCGCTTCCCCTGAAAACCCGTGCGATCCCCGTTGGACTCGTCATGGACGACCTTCATTCGCCGCCGTTCTTGGCGCTTCCCGGTGTTGAACGGCGGATCGATGTAGATCAGGTCCACGGATCCTGCCGGGAGTGAACGGAGGATTTCGAGGTTGTCTGCTAGGTGGATCCTGTTGGTCACATCCTTCTCCATTATCCAGGCGTTTACGTTCCTGGGCGTCTATGCATCACCAGCGTGACAGGCGGAAACATCTGGCAGATGCTGTAGTTATGCCGTGGTCAACCGAGCTCGCTCACACGCTGTTGCGACCAGTCGCATCAGCTCAAGGTCTGAACTCCGTACCATTGCAGCTTGGGCACGGCGGCAGCGTATCAGAATCATCGTCCAATGTAACCTGCTGTCCGCACTTGATGCAGGTATACGAGCCCTTTCCAGGTTTCTCTCCTGTTGTTGACATGACATTATCCTCCAGTTGTGGCGGATGTTACCGGCTTACCCTGCTCTCAATTGAAAGCCCCCGCGAGTGTTCCAGCCCAATCTCGGTGGGTAGAGTGCCCGGGCTGCCTGCCGTTCGCCATTGAACCATGAAGCATCGCGGCTCCTAATCGTTGTGAGTGTACGTCGTGAACTGCTGGAGTTGACCCACGAGACGGCGGAATGCAGTCCGCTGACTTGATATCTGCAGATCACTGATTTTGCCAGCTGGTTCGCTGGGAATGCTGGTCACAGCATGGCAACTATCAAGGCTGCTGGCGGTGATTGCGTCGAGAAAGCCTTGAGGTATTGCCCTAGTGCGACCGTCCCAGGTTCCATAGTGGATGAAGCAACCGCTTGCAACCGGGTCTTCTCCGACGAAGGCAAGGCCAAGAGGTTCCTGGTCTATGGCGCGATCCTTGATGTCCAGACGGTTGATGTTGACCATGTAGTATGCAGGCCCACTTGTGGAGACAGAGGCCATAATGAGGAAGCTGTGTCCCTTGTCCACTAGTGCCGATGGTATCACGGACGGAACATCACTGGCTTGAATGACGCGATATTCCCCAACCGGACAAACCTCCTCCCAGGCCCTCCGGGTCTCGGTACGGATGGGGATCCAACTGTGTTTCAATGGCCACCTCCATTGCATCGGATTCAGAGAAGTCTAACGAAAGGGTGAGCGGCGGGCCTCGCCGCTCACCTGGCGCGCGATTGGCTTGAGCCAATCGCGTGACAGTCGGGACCGCAGTCCCCGCCCGCTCAACCCGATGTTAGACCCATAGCATCTTTCCCCGAAACGGTTTCCTGCGCTTCAAGAACGTTGCACTTTTGTCTGCTCCTTCATAGCAGACGCGCCGGTACTCCTTGATTGCTTTGTCGATTCTTTGATACGAAAACAACCGTCTGTTCTCGTTGGCGTCTACGTTCCTGTAGTGGATTCCCAGGACTTTGGATCTTTCGAGCATGAGCCTCTGCATTGCTGGATCGGTGTATTGCGCCTTGATCTCGGACCTTAGCATGTTCATATCCCGATCTGATCGAACCCGAACTAGATAGGGTACATCATGATGAGCTTGTATACCGAACAGCTCGATTCTCGGCTCGCGACGATGGATCTTGTAGTGGCGATACCGCTTCAGAACGCGCGGGCGCCGTTTGAGCACTGGTCCAAGAATGGCCAAAGCTTGGTTGATACCTAGACGCGCACGACCGGTGGAGGCCTCTAGCACCCTGACGACGTCTGATATTCCGCAAAGAGCCGTGTCGCCGTTCGGATCGAAGTCCTCGAAGTATGAGAGCATACATAAAGCCAGTTTGTCAGAGAACGATAGCAACCGGACAACGGTATTGTCGGCATAGTAGCTGAGTTCTGGGATTGAGGCGGACGGGTTATCGCCAGGGCGGTTAGTTTCCCGGTAGCGCTTCGCTGCCTCGCGCATCTTGTGATAGCTGTGCTCAATCTGATACGTCAGGAACCAGCAATCGGAGATCCAATGAAACGCGTTGAAGCGTGGATCGAACGGAATGCCGCGGAGGCGACGCATTCGACGCATCTTGCTGTCAAATCTGCTAAGAGCAGGTATTTCCATATCCCCTCACGGTCTAACAATTCAATATCTGGAAACCCACATTCCCCTGCCACAAGGGTCAGAGAGCCGCCAGTAACGGACCCCACGGTGGAAACGCACTGGCCAAGGTGACGTTGTCAGGGGCACGCAACATGCTAGCAGAGTACCCTGTTGTCCGAACGAGAACCAGCGCCGATGGAACATCGGCCCGGCACGATAACTACGGCCTGGCGTGGCTATGTGGAACGTCACATATCTCGAGGGTTGAATATGCATGCGGGGTATCCTCGAGCGAAGCGTCCGGCCTCATATCCCCGGATGCAGCCAGGCTATACGGAAGCCCGGATAGTGAAGAGCGTTTTATCCTTCTGTGGCGCAGCCATGATGGATAGAACGCTGTTGGACTGAGCCGCGGCCGGGCGAGGATGAGTTCCCTTGGGGATTCTAAGCCGGCGGCAGGGTCAGTTCAGTGCGGGGCCAGCGCCGAAATGGGCAGGCGGAGTGGCGGGGACTAAAGAGAACCAGCAGCGATGAAGTGCAACTGGCGGGCAGAAGGGATGAATGGCCGCGAGAGAGTGGATCTGGGATGTAGC
>JAGMDA010000260.1 GCA_023128935.1 Candidatus Eiseniibacteriota bacterium
GAACGTCAGCTTCGTGACGATCTAATCCTTGTCTGTTAGCAGATCGGACCTCGCTTGTAGTAGACTGTTGAACCACGCAATGAGCGCCACGTACTCATACGATCACGAGACTTTCCGCTCGAGCCTCTCTGCAATCCACACCTTGATGATCGACTGACGAGTAATGCCGAGCCGCTTGGCCTCTCGATCGAGCGACTCGATCATCCACGCGGGAAAATCAACGTTGACGCGCCGAGGCTCCTGGTTGAGCTTGCGGGCTTTCGTAAGATCAAGTTCCGAAGTGATGTCCTCGCCCCGATCGAACTTGTCGTCAAAGTCGCTAGCTTTCATAGATCGCGACCTCCTCGCTACGTGAATGCCTGATGGAAATGATCCGTATTCGCTCTCCGCAATATGTGATCACGGCGGACCAGTGCTTATCGGCTATCCTGCCGACGACCAGGAATCGAGGTTCATCCTCGGTTCGCGCTGGGATCTCAACGAGCAATTCGTCGAGCCATAAAAGCTGTGCCTCGACAAAGTCGATGCCGTGTTTGTCCTTATTTACTTGACTCTTCTGCTCGTCGAATTCGAACTCCAAGTGCACCCCCATGCCCGTGAACAATATATATTCTATACCGTTATTGGTGTCATGTCAACACGCTGAGGGATATATTCCGCTTGCTAACGCAAGCATCACCAGCGGCTGGGGCTGCCGGTGGCCCTGGCCCCACCGGGGTTGCGGTGGAGGCAGCCAATCGCGGCCAGGGACGCGACAGGGCCAGACGTCTGGTGCATGTGGTGTTTATGCCTTCCTTCTCTTCGATTGAGCTTTCCGTAGTTCGTGCTCGATCCTCTCGGCCAAGAACATCTTCAATAGCGATTGATATGGAACATCTCTCTTGTTGGCGAGAAGTTTCAGTTCTGCCAGCAGTGGTTCCGGCAATCTCAACGAGATCGTCTTCATGGTTGGCTTGAGCTCAGGCATGGTGGGCGTTTTCGCCTTCTTCCAATCGACGAAATCAGTAGAATCAGCCTTAGCCCAGAATGAGCGTTCACCATTCTCTGAGCGGAATCTAGGGACCTTCTTCTTTGCGCTCATGACTGGTCGTACACCTTTCTCTCCTTGCGACTCATATCGCGGGCGGAGATGACGCGAACCAGCGTCTTCCTGATCGTGAAGACGATGAATAGCCGCCTACCAGCATCTGTCTGGCCAAGCGCATAGAAGCGCGCTTCGGTCTTTGAGTGTCCTTCATCGGCGACGACGAGAAGAGGGCGGTTAAAAAAGATCTGTTCGCATTCGTCGGGACGAACCTCGTGCTTCTCCCAGTTCTTCAGGAAGTTGCCCTTGTCCCACTGAAACCCAGTGCAATTGACTAAGTCATCCATGACGCCCATAGCGGATGTATATGTCACCAATATACATCGCGTCAAGGGTGATCTGCGGGTAGCTGCTAACCAACCGTCACCATGGATCTTGCATGGCTCTCTTGGAGGCCCGGGAGGTCATTCCTAGCATGGGTTCGAGCGGGCGCAGCCGCTCCCAGATGGGAGATGCTCCACGCATCTTCGGGACGATTGCTGCCGCTTCGGGTAGGCGTCGATCCTGGCGTTCATGACAGGCATAACAATTCAATATCTGGAAACCCACATTCCCCGGCCACAAGGGTCAGAGACCTGCCAGTAACGGACCCCACGGTGGAAACGCAATGGCCAAGGTGACGTGGTCACGGGCACGCAACATGCTAGCAGGGTATTGAACCGCCACGTCTCCGCCTCGACCCAGAACCAGGCGTTCAATGCCCTGTTGTTCCTGCACCGCTATGTACTGGGAATCGAACTAGGTGACATGGCCGCGACCGTGCGGGCCAAGCGCGGGCAGAGGCTCCCCGTGCTGATCCCCACTGCTTGGATGCCGTATTCAGCAGCGTGGCACAGAACGTTGGACAGCAGGTCAAGTACTCTCGACTTTTACGGACAGCCACGCCCATACCACCGTGAAACGGGCTTTCAGCCTTCTCTGCAGGGCGGGAGCTATCAAGCGTATTCCATCTGTGACGCCTTCCGGTCTGCCGCTAGGTCCTCGACGCTAGCGAGAACTGACCCGCCTATGCTATCGAGAAGTGACCCGCGGAGCGCGGCCTTTCGCTTGTCGCGTTCAGGGGGTGTTAGGTTGCACAGCGCGGGTCATTGAATTCTATGCAAGAACAAGTCTGCAGCTGCAGCCAATTCTTGGGCTATGTCCATTCTCTTGTCTTTCTCAGGTGGCCAGCCCAAGATGTTGGCATGTCTGAAAGGTGAGTCGTCGCGGTGCACCGCGAGCCCCGTATCGCTTACATGGCGCTCAACTATGATTGCGTGGCCGTGCAGGCGGCGTGTGTCAGACAAGTTGATATTACTGCCAAGGGTAACGATCTTCGAATAGGGCATGTCACCGACGCAGAACACAGACAGCTTGTCGTTTGGGGGTAGGAACGCTCGTGCCTTCACGGCTTTGTTCTTTGGACTGTAATGGTTGCGGCTGGTTAGAAACCGTGCCAGCTTCTCATTCCCCGTCTCTTCCACGAACGAGCCTCCAGAGTGCTATGTCAACCTTGATAGGCAGCGCAGGACCTCCTTTGGTATATCTTCAGAAAGAAACTCCAGGCCGTGTGCTCGGGCCAAGCCAAAGCGCCCTGCGTATGTGAGTTGTCCATTAGAGCCGACGCTAATGGTCAAGACGGCACCCCGGGCGCCAAACCAGTCAAATGAAAACTCCCCGTCAGGATCCACTCCGACCTCGAGATCGAGCCATTGCATGGGGAGGGCCATAATAAATCGCTGCGCCTGCTCATATGATTGAAACGACACACCCTTTGCGCCGTATCCGTCCCAATTATGCTCTAGACATTCAAGGAACATCTCCTCCATCTCTCTGTGGACTCTTCGATACGGCTCCACATACTCAACCGGATCCTGTAACCTGATAACACGCCACATGACCTGGTGTTGCAGTTGTTTCGCCTCGTCGCTTTGTCCAAAGGACGTGTAAGACGAGATGATTGGCTCTTGCCCCAGTATGCCAGTCGTCATTCGAACATCTCCGCGGTCTTCTCCGTTATGCTCCCAAAGAAGATTCGATTTTTCAGCTCATGCAACTGTCGAAAACGCGGTTCAAGCGCTGAGCTGTTCGGCGCATGCTCTTCCTGTGCATACGCATCAACATCAAGCAAGAATACTACTTCGGTTGGATCCGGCTTCCGTTCAATTGCTTGGATGATATTGACAAACAAACCGCTCTCGGTGTCGTGGACGACGACACGCTTGAAGAAGTCAGTGAACATCTGAGGAATGCCATCTGGAATTGTGGGTGGATCCGTAAGGAATTCCGGAAAGTTGAATGGAAGAGGTATTGCGATGTGATTGACGTATCGGACCGCAATCCGTGTCACAGTGAGTGGCTGGGCAATGGCTACATACTCCAACCAAAGCCGCCAGGCTTCTCCGAACACGTCTTCCCAGTCTGTGTACAATCGAAGCTTGTTGAAGGTAAACCCGTTACGTCGGAACTGGGCCACGCGACCTTGTTCGTTGTTCCTGAATATGAAACCGTGGATCCCTTTGTCTTGGGTCGTCTGGGATACTTGCTCTCCCGAAAGGCGGATTCCGCCTTCGAAGAGTTTTTGTTTCTCTAGGACAGGATAGGCCTTGGCCAAGGCCGGCTGAATCGGCTCAAAGGCCTCCGCGCGGAAGGAGTCGGGCAACTGCACGCGAAAGTCGATTATGGCTTCCGTGATAGGGGCCCTGTCGAGATGTCGTATCCGTGTCATCGGTCCTCTCAACTGACTCTGCCACCCACGCTTGCATATCGGCAGGGAGGTCATAGCCTTGCTAATACTATGTGACAGCACAGATCCCTGCAAGGTTCCGAGGGATTGAGCTTTTCAGTTCGATTGCGCCTCTGAGGCTGTAACGCGATTGCATTGTCGGGGTTACATTCGCGTACCAGCAACCTAACGCCAGGCAGCAGCCGCAGCGCAAAGCGCTGCCGACTGGATGCCGTTGTGTACGCCCGGCATGGGCGTGGACTTACGGGGTGAAAGTCCCCCGCAGGAGGACCACCGTCAACCATGTTGACGCCAACTGCTAGCCAAAGGCAAAGGCCATCCCGCCAGGGCTGGTCTGAAGGAAGCCGGCGGCAAAGCCGCGAGCCGAGGAACACGAACGCCCGAGATCAGCCGACATCCCCGGGGCGAGTCAGCACAACATGACGAAGCCCCGTGGTCCGGGGGGCACGGTAAATGGTGCGG
This sequence comes from Candidatus Eiseniibacteriota bacterium, assembly GCA_023128935.1. GTDB lineage: Bacteria > Eisenbacteria > RBG-16-71-46 > CAIMUX01 > WJJG01 > DAOVQB01. The sequence goes on from JAGMDA010000260.1 coordinate 4,272, forward strand.
TTGTGCAGTGACAGCCCACGTCCTTATCCGGGGAGATCCTGCTCGCCGAGCGGCCACCTGCCACGGGAGCCGGACGGGAGAGGGAGGTCGCAAATCGCGGCATTCTATCATTGCCGTGGGATCAAGACTGCCGGGCCAGCGCTTTGCCTGTGGATTTCTCTGGTTTACCTTGCAATATATACCACTTCCGGGTACTTTATCCCTGCAATTTATACCACAATTGCATGTACTTACTTGCAATTAATACCACACACAGTACTATATTTTCATGAAGCGCCTAATTACTAAGGCATTGCTCGCATGGCAGAATCACCAACAGCGGAAACCGTTGGTACTTCGCGGCGCCCGTCAAGTAGGTAAAACCTATAGTCTCTTGGAATTAGGAAAGAACCACTTCCCCGCGCATCACTACGTAAACTTCGAGCGTGACATTCAAGCTAGAGAGCTGTTCGATAAGAATCTCGATCCGATCCGGATTCTGGATGAGTTGCAGTTCTATTTCGATATAACGATCAACAAACAGACGGATCTCATTATTTTCGATGAAATCCAGCACTGTCCACGAGCACTGACATCACTGAAATACTTTTGCGAACAGATGCCGGAGCTAGCGTTGTGCGCCGCAGGTTCTCTTCTCGGGGTTTACCTGACAGACGAATCATTCCCGGTGGGAAAGGTGTCTTTTCTGGATTTGTACCCGATGAATTTCGAGGAATTTCTCGAAGGCATCGGGAAAGAACGCCTGGTAAATCTAATGCGTTCTTATGTTTTCTCAAAACAACTGCCCCAAGCTGCCCATGATCAATTCTGGGAGCATTGGAAACGTTATCTCATCGTTGGCGGTTTGCCGGGAATCGTTAGGACTTACCGGGACAAACATGAAGATCCTTATACAGCCCTGAAATCTATTCGTGAAATTCAACATGATCTATTAGAAGCATATATGGGTGACATCGCCAAACACTCCGGAAAAACAAATGCTCTACACATCGAACGCCTCTGGCGGAATATTACGTATCAACTTGCCCGTTCCCTGGACGGATCCGCTCCCAAGTATAAATTCAAAAACGCCGTACCGGGAATCCGCGGTTATGAACGGCTGGCCTCTCCCCTTGGCTGGCTGGAAAGGGCGAATCTGACATTGCGAGCTTCCATTGTGGAGAAAGCGGAAACGCCACTCATGGGTTTCTGTCAGGAGAATCGGTTCAAACAATACTTTTTCGATGTGGGGTTATTAGGGGCATTCAGTAATATCGACCCGGCCCGATTCTTGGAATATGATGTTAAAACCTATAAAGGATATGTCGCGGAAAATTTCGTTGCTCAGGAACTGCGCGCCACTGGCATTTCAAACCTTTTCTGTTGGGTAGGCAGAACCTCGGAAATTGAATTCCTGCTTGAAACGGCTTCGGGTGTTATTCCTGTTGAAGTTAAATCCGGGAACGTTACCAGATCAAAAAGCCTGAACATATTTGAAGAGCGCTACGCACCCCGTAAAAGCATTGTACTCAGCGCAAGAAACATTGAGAGCCGAGGTACGCGCAGGCATATACCGATCTACCTGGCGGGCGCGGTCGCAAAACACTTTCGCGAATGACAACCCCAATGAATCAGATCTGCCACATCACCGACCAAACTCCCGCGCCTCCGGGTCAGTGCGCGGGGGCGGGTGCTTGTGCACCCAGGATGCCTCACCGGCAACACGGCGATCGCGGGCAGCGGCCTGCATTGCGAGATCTACAAGGTGGAGATCGCGGAATGCCTGTTCGTGGACCAAAGTGTGCCATGCCTGCCGCCAGAGGGCGATTGTAGAGCGAGAGTGCCGGGATGAGAATGCCTTGACTTGGCGGTTGCGTGTGGATACAAGCCTTTGAGGATCAGGGAGTTCGGGCCGTCTACGGGCCGATCTCCACTGCACTATGAATCCGGCGTACAGGGAGATGGCCCCGTGCCCACGCAACCGGCAGCAGGGTCAGCGCCACGGTGTGATCAGCCCCCGGAGCGGGATCGGATGACCAGAGTATCCGCCAAACACTTCTACGAGCACCGCTACTACAAGCGCCACCAGGAGAGCGCGCAGCGCTCCGCGCGGGCGGTGCTCGGGGCAGTCGTTGAGCTGCTCGAGCCGCGCAGCGTCATCGATGTCGGGTGCGGCAACGGCCCTTGGGCGGCGGTTGCGCGCGAACTGGGGGTTCCGAGGGTCGTCGGTGTGGATGGCCAGTGGGTGAATGGGGCGGATTTGATGATACCCAGGGAGGATTTCCTGGTTCGCGATTTGACTCGGCCTCTCGATGTAGATGAGAACTTCGACTTGGTGCTCTGCCTGGAGGTCGCCGCCGACCTGCAGAGGGAGTGGGCCGGGGGGTTCGTAGGGGAATTGACCAGGCTTTCGAGCTGCGTGGTTTTCTCATCCGGCTCAGCGACGCAGACACACAAGCCTCATCGAAACCGCCAGCCCCAAAGCTACTGGCGAGAGCTGTTCGCCAAGTACAGATATGAACCGATCGATCTGATCAGGGCCCGCTTCTGGGACGATCCGGATGTGGGGCCCTGGTACAGGCAGAACGCGGTGCTGTTTGCCTCCCGGGACCGCCTGAGCACCACTTCCGCGTTGCGCGAGTTGCAGGAGCGCTATCAGGTGATTCCGGCCGACATCTACCACCCGGAGATGCTGCCCCCCAGCTTGGAGCAGATTGGAGTGATGCCGCTGCTGCGGAGGTTGCCACAGGCGGGCTGGGCCGCGATCAGGAGGCGTGCAGTCCGGAGTTAGGTCGATGGTTGAACACCGGCCTACGGTTGAACACCGGGCCTATGGTCGAACACCGGGCCTATGGTCGAACACCGGGCCTACGGTCGGACACCGGGCCTACCGTCGGACACCGGGCCCACGGTCGGACACCGGGCCCACGGTCGGACACCGGGCCCACGGTCGGACATCTGACGTGGGCTTGAACAGAGGGTTACGGTCGGGCACTGAGTCTGCGATTGAGCATCGGATCTGGAATCGGCCGCCTGGGTCCGCGCAGACGACCCGCAGGGAGGAAGCTGAGTGTTGGGAGCCAAGGCTGAGGTCAGAGTGCGCGTCTCGCGATCCGTGGTTGGCGATGCCGAGATCGATGCCGTCACGGCTGTCCTCAAGCGGGGCTTCCTGGGCATGGGAAGCGAGGTGCGGGCTTTCGAAGAAGAACTCGCCCAGTTCATCGGTAGCGAACGGACTGTAGTGTGCGTCAGTAACGGCACTGCGGCCCTGCATGCCGCGCTGCAGGCCAGCGGGGTCGGTCCCGGCGATGAAGTGCTGCTGCCCACTCTCACCTACATAGCCAGCTTCCAGGCGGTCTCCGGCACGGGCGCGACTCCGGTAGCGTGCGACGTGAACCCGCACACCTGCTGGATGGATGTTGATGATGCGGCCGGTCGCATTACGCCACGCACCAAGGCGATCATGCCGGTGCACTATGCCAGCGGTTGCGGAGAGCTGGAACGTATCTACGCCTTGGCCCAGGAGCACGGTCTGAGGGTGATCGAAGATGCGGCGCACGCCTTTGGCTGCCGTTGGCAGGGTCAGATCGTTGGCAGCCAGGGGGAGATGGCTTGCTTCAGCTTCGATGGGATCAAGAACATCACCTCGGGCGAGGGGGGGGCGGTAGTGACGGGCGATCCGGAGATCGCATCGCGGCTGCAGGACATCCGCCTGCTTGGCGTGCAACGCGATACCGAGCAGCGCTTCCAGGGCCGGCGGAGTTGGGAGTTCGACGTTACCGAACAGGGCTGGCGTTATCATATGAGCGACATCATGGCAGCCATCGGACGCGTGCAGTTGCGGCGTTTTCCCGAATTCGCGGATGCGCGGGTGCAGTTGGCGCAACGCTATCAGCAGGGTTTGGGCCACTGTCCTGGCATCCAGTTGCTCGACATCGACTATGGGCCTGTGGTACCGCATATCTTCCCGATCCTGGTGCAGGACGGCAAGCGGGATAGATTGCGGGAGGCATTGGGTGAGCGGGGCATTGAGACAGGCATCCACTATAAGCCAAATCACCTGCTCTCGAAGTATGGCGGGGGAACGGTGCGGCTACCGGGCGCCGAGAAGGTCTACCAGGAGCTTTTGACGCTTCCCCTCCACCCACTTGTGACTCGCGAGCAGGGGGACGAGATCTGCCGCCAAGTCATGCAATACATGGAGACAGAATAAGCATGCATGACGAAGCCGCGACGATCCATGAAGAACGGATCTGAATGCATGAGAAAGCGATGTGAATCCATCACAAAGGGATGCGAATCCATCACGAAGTGACGTGAATCCATGAGGAAGGGATGATGAAAACAGTCATTCTGGCGGGCGGACTGGGAACCCGGCTTCGCGATATCGCTGTCGAGGTCCCCAAGCCGATGGTGCCGATCGGCGAGCGCCCCATACTCTATCACCTGATGAAGTACTACTCCCTCTGGGGATACAAGGAATTCGTCCTGTGTCTGGGATACAAGAGCGCCGAGGTGAAGAACTTCCTGGTGAATTCCCAGCTGTACATGCAGGATGCGACGCTCGACTTTACGACTGAGTGCCAAATGGAGTTTCACGACCAACATCTGATGCAAGGCTGGCGTATAACCATGGCCGAGACGGGGGTTCAGAGCCTCACGGCCACGCGGATTCGGCGCATCGGCAAGTACGTCCGCGAGGATCCGAATTTCATGCTGACCTATGCCGATGGGTTGGGAAACGTGGACATCCAGCGCCTGGTGAAGTTCCATTTGTCACATGGGAAGATCATGACGGTGACCGGGGTGATTGCTCCCAGCCGCTTCGGTGAAATGATCGTGGATGATTCGGGGCGGGTGAACGAGTTCAACGAGAAGCCAACTGGAACAGTCGGCCGGATCTCCGGCGGGTTCTTCGTGTGCCGGCGGGAGTTGCTGGATTATCTGCCGGAAGATGAGGATGTAATGATGGAACAGGAACCCATGCGGCGGCTGGCGGCCGACGGCCAGATGATGATCTTCGCGCACGATGGGTTCTGGCACCCGATGGATACGCCGCGTGACTACGAGTTCCTCAATAAAATCTACTTTGAAGGGGACGCTCCATGGACCCATCTTCCCTGAGCAAGGCTCTGCGCGGCTATGCCGGGCGACGCGTGTTGGTAACGGGCCACACGGGTTTCAAGGGGTCCTGGCTTTGCAGCTTGCTGTGCCACTTAGACAGCGAGGTGCTTGGCTATGCACTGCCGCCCCTGCGCGAGGAAGACCATTTCAATGTGATCGGCTTGGAACAAAAGATCACGCACCGGGAAGCCGACATCCTGAACTTCGAGCAGCTCCGCAAGACCGCTGAGGATTTCCAGCCCGAGTTCGTGTTCCACCTGGCTGCCCAGGCCTTGGTCCGGCCCTCGTACGAGGAGCCCAAGCTCACATTCGACACCAATGTAGCCGGATCCGTCAATGTGCTGGAGTGTATCCGGACGAGCGAGTCCGTGAAGGCTTTGGTTTATATAACTTCAGACAAATGCTATCGCAACCGCGAGTGGATCTGGGGCTATCGCGAGACGGATGAACTAGGTGGCACAGACCCCTACGGCGCCTCCAAAGCTGCTGCCGAGATGGTGTTCCGCGGATATCTCGAGTCCTTCTTCCGGAAGCGTTCGGGTGTTGGTGCGGCCAGTGTGCGGGCGGGGAATGTGATCGGGGGTGGCGACTGGGCCGAGGACCGGATTCTGCCGGACGCCATCCGGGCCCTAATAGCGAACGCGCCAATTCCGGTGCGCAATCCCGACGCGATTCGACCCTGGCAGCATGTCCTCGAGCCGGTCACCGCGTATCTGTATCTGGGACTCAAGCTCCGCGACCATCCTGAGGCGTTCTCCGGGGCCTGGAATTTCGGCCCCGGCGAGGATTGCTTCGTCTCTGTTGGGAGCCTGGTAACGGAAGTCATCGAGCGGTGGGGCAGCGGGGTGATGGAACATGCGCCCGAGAGCCAGGCACCTCCTGAAGCTTCGATCCTGAGCCTGAACTGCGACAAAGCGAGCCGATGCCTGGGCTGGAGGTCACGCTGGGACTTCCATCAAGCGGTGGCCCGGACCGTCGATTGGTACAAGGCCGTAGCCAACGGAAAGGCCGCGGCTGACGTTACCCGGGGACAGCTGCAGGAGTATCTGGGGGACACGCCATGATTTCGGGTGTGCGCATCAAAGCGCTGAAACGGATTCCCGATGAGCGCGGCCTGATCATGCATATGCTGCGCGCCGATGACGAGGGGTTCGCCGGTTTCGGTGAGATCTACTTCTCCTGCATCTACCCCGGGGCCATCAAGGCCTGGCACCTTCACCAGCGCATGACCCTGAACTATGCTGTCGTGCGAGGGCGCATTAAGCTGGTGCTATACGACGATCGCCCCGACAGTCCAACGCGCCGGGAGCTTCAGGAGGTTTTCCTGGGACCTGAGAACTACTCTCTAGTCACCATTCCACCCATGGTGTGGAATGGTTTCAAGGGCCTTGGATCGGAGACGGCAATTGTGGCGAACTGCGCCACAACCGCCCACGATCCCGAGGAGATCTCGCGGATGGATCCGTTCGATCCTTCCATTCCCTATTCCTGGGATATCAAGCATGGTTGATCTTGTCGGTTGAGGTTCTGTGATGGGTTCGCCGGTTTCTTGCATCATACCAACGCATTTGCGCGATGACCTGCTGGCGGAGGCTATCGAGAGCATTCTGGCACAGACACATGCGCCGCTGGAGATCATCGTCTCGGACAACACCGACAGTACCTCCACCCGCGACTTGGTGGCATCCTACGCAAGCAAGACCAGCGTTGCGGTCAAATACATCGGCCACAACCAAGGCGGGCGGGGATGCATTTCGCGCACCATCGGCGTCGAGGCGGCACGTGGAGATGTGGTTGCGTTCCTGGATGATGACGACCTGTGGGAACCCACCTATCTAGAAGAGATGCTCCGCGTGAAGCGCCAGAGTGGCAGCGAACTGGTCTACGGCTGGCTGACATACCTTCTCGAGGATGTTCGGACACCCGGTAAGGCGGTCCCGCCGGGCCTCGGACCGGGGGACTTCATCCTGGCAAATCCGGGCACGGTCATATCGAACCTGATGGTCGACCGGGATGTCTACCTCCGGCTGGGCGGATTTGATGAGGATGTCCATCCGCCGTATGACAAGGATTTCATCGCGCGGGCCTTGCTGGCAGGCTGCCGGTACGCGGTGCTGCCCAAGCGTCTGGTGCTCTTCCGGCAGCATGCCGGGGCGCGCGAGTCCCGACACGGCCCCGTTTTTCTGCGGGGCCAGCGGGCCCTTTACGCGAAGCACAAGCATTGGATGCCGCTTTTTATGCGCTTGAATATGCGGGTAAAGATCGCCGCTGCTACGGTGGAACAGAAACCCGGGTGGCTTGCGTCGTTGCTGACTCGCGGCATGGGGCTGTATCTGTTCGGAGTACAGGTTGTACATGAACGGCGGCGCGGGTATCGTCGCCGACGGGAGGATTTGTGAGCAGGCCTCTACCAACCACACTGCTCATGCGGTGGTCCGAACGCCGGAAATTGAAACACCGTGAGATAAAGGCTAGGGATGTACGACCAAGTGCGCAGATAGGCTCGCCCGGTTCCAATCCCGATCTGGGAGCTGTGAGCCTCGGCGATAGGGGGAACGTCTTGTGACCGCACGATTGTCAGTAGCAATCCTGGCGCGACTTGCCCGGTGCTTTCCGGGCACTACCGCACGAGCACTGAAGCTGGCGGGCCGCACCACGCGGCGCGAGACACGCTACCTGAGGACCATTGCTCTGCGGGAGCAGTCACGACGCCTGGCGCAAGTGATGGCGGATCTTGGCTTTCGCCAGAACGTCCTCGTCGATGCCGACGGTGAGGTCCACGTGGAATCCCACGGCATACTCCTGAACGTCAAGGGTACCAACCGCTATTTCAAGGGGTTGGGGGAGAGTGGCAACGAGGGGCACAAGCTGGGTGAGTTCCTGGAGTCCCACGGCATCCGGACGGGGACGATGCTCGATATCGGTGCGAACTTCGGTGAGATAGCCCTCTATTTCGCCCGCCGCTATCCAGATGCGCGGATCGTGGCTGTCGAGCCCGCACCGGAGAACCTCGCGATTCTGAAGGGGAACCTGGGCCGCCAGTACTTTGACACGGGACATGTTCAACTGGTGCCTGAAGCCGTGAGCGCCCGCCGCGGCCACGTGACCATCACCCAGGGCCTGGGGTCGGAGAACAGCATCGTGTCCAATCGGGACAACACGCCCCTCACGTCGGCCACCGATGGTGTGGAGGTCCCCTGCACGACCCTGGCGGAGATCGTCGAGCGCTGCGGGCTTGCGGAGATCGACTTCATCAAGATCGATATCGAGGGCGCCGAGCCACTGCTGAGCGAGAGCCTGGTCAAGCTCGCCGGATGCGTTCGGTCCCTGTACATCGAGTTCAGCTCGAAGAACAGTGAGGAGAGCTATCTGGAGCTGTTGCGGGCACTAATGGATGCGGGGTATCGCGCCTTTGTCATGGAGAACCCGGATGAAGACCTATCGTTCGCGCGTGCCCGCGACCTCTACCTTGCTGAACGCCGTGACCACGGGGGGGGGGTGAACTTCTGGTTTCTAGGTACTATGCAGCAGCAAGCGGTCCGTTCGGGTGACCTCCAGGATCGATGAATACAGCTGCTTCTCGTCCACGAAATCCCTCCTTGGAAACGGTTCCCGAGGAGGCTATCAGATCCGGCAGGACCGTTCAGGCAGTGATTTCACCCACACAAGAACCGGGAGAGCCTCAATTGAAAAGGGTGTGTTGAGATATATCGAGTGGTATCGTCTGTTCTTGCCCCAGCTTTCAATATCAATGTCGGAGGTGGCAGGCCGTGATTCGCTCCATTCCATACCTAATTAGGGAAATCCTGACACCCGACGGCTGGCTGGAGGGATTTCTGGGATGCCCGGCCTGGCAAATTCGTTCCGTTTCTGAATTGGCAAAGTTGGTAAAGGACGACGCTGCCGCCTGCTGTGCGGCTTTCACTGAACTGACTGCTTCACCCGTCTTTGTCTATGCCAAGGCGCCAACCGATCTTATTGAACAGGTCACCGCGCTGACGGGATGTGGGTTTCAGTTGATCGATACGAATGTCGTTTTTGATAAACCGATCTCCGCGAATGAAGACAGTGCCGACCGGATTATAATCCGCCCGGCTCGAGTGGAAGATCAGCAGCGGGTCGGGCAAATTGCCGGGGCGAATTTTGCTTTTTCACGATTTCACCTGGACCCGGCGATCTCGAATCAAACGGCTGACGCCATCAAAGCGGCCTGGGCGGAGAATTTCTGGTCGGGACAACGAGGGGACGCCATGTTGGTGGCCGAGGTGGACAATCAAGTGGCCGGTTTTCTCCAGCTGTTGGTCCGGGAGCCTGAAGTGGTGGTGATCGACTTGATCGCCGTGGATAAGACATTCAGGAATCAAGGAGTAGCCACCGGGCTGATCGCTGAAGCAGAAAGACTCTATTCCCGGTGTGAGTTGATTCGGGTGGGTACACAGATCGCAAACTTACCATCCATTCGCTGTTATGAGAATACCGGCTTCCGGCTGCGGAGCTCCGCGTACCTGTTCCATTTCCACTCTCGGTTATAGGCGACCTGATCATGTGCGGCAGAGCCGGATATTTTAGTGATCAACTTATCCCGCAGCGCAACTAGTTCCTGGGTCTCTTCATGGCCAAGCTCATAGTCGAGACCGGGGACATCCTTGCCTGTTGCCACGCGCTTCAGTGGTTGATCGCTTCCACGAACAGATGGGTGACGGGTAGTCCCTCATTCCATCCCTCGCCCAGGAAACAGGTTGACCGCAGCAGATAAGAGGGACAAACTGCATAAGTTACGGCGGTGGGCCATGATCCGTCCCGCGGGCGTGACCGAGTGCGAGAACCGGCATCGAGTCCTGCGGGCCGGGTGGGAAAGGGCACGGTGAACGAGAATGCAGACGGTAGCCATCGTACAGGCCAGGATGTCCTCATCACGTCTTCCCGGGAAGGTCCTCCACCGCATCGAAGGTACCCCCCTGCTCGGCTATCTGCTGGAACGACTCAGGTGTGCCGAGCGGGTCGGGACGATCGTGGTGGCCACGTCGGACGATGAGACCGATGAGCCGATCGTGGAGTTCTGCGCGACAACCGGTACGACGTGCTTTCAGGGCTCGCTGGAGAATGTGGCCCGACGGTATGCGCAATTGCTGGAGGCGTTTCCCGCGGAGGGCTATATCCGGGTATGTGGCGACAGTCCGCTGCTGGACCCGGGATTGGTTGACGAGGTGGTGGCCTTGTACGCGGAGCAGACCCCCGATTTGGCCACCAATGTCTTTCCCAGGTCCTTTCCCAAAGGGCAGTCGGTAGAGGTCTTCGGGGCACAATCCTTTCGGTCGATCTATGACCAGCTTGCCCGGTCCGAGGACCGGGAGCACGTCACGCAATTCTTCTATCGCTACGCGGCACGATACCGGATCGTGAATCTCAGCAGCGGCTTGGATTGTGCCGGTGAGTCGCTCGCGATCGATACGACCGAGGATATGGAGTCCTTCCGGGTCCTGGTGACGGAGATGGATCGGCCTCATTGGACTTATGGCTGGAAGGAATTGCTAGAGATGAAACGGGCCCTCACTCATTCCCAGGGATGATTTGGGAGCGAGCCGGCGATAAGTCCGGAACACGGCCTGAGCATGCCGGAGAGCACCGGTCGGGATCACAGGATGGCGACACTGAAGATTGGGATCATCGGCCTCGGGGTCGGCGAGCAGCACATTGCGGGGTACCGCGCCCACGCCCACGCCAGGGTGGTGGTGCTCTGCGACATCGATGCCGAGAAGCGGGACATGGCCCGCAGTCGGTATCCGGAGTGCAAGGTCGTCAGCCAGGCGGCCGAAGTGCTCCGTGATCCGGAGATCGATGTCGTGTCGATCGCCAGCTACGATGACTGCCATGCCGCCGAGGTGCTGGAGGCGCTCCAGGAAGGCAAGCATGTCTTCGTGGAGAAGCCGCTTTGTCTCTACCCCGACGAGGCCAAGGCGATTCGTTCCGAGCTGAAGCGGAGACCCAATCTGAGCCTGTCATCGAATCTGATCTTGCGCAAGTCACCGCGGTTCCTGTATCTGAGGGAGAAGATCCAGGCCGGGGATTTGGGGGAGCTATTCTACCTCGAGGGCGCCTATAACTATGGCCGGCTGCGCAAACTGACCCACGGCTGGCGGGGTAAGATAGATCTCTACTCGGTGGTGTACGGAGGTGGCGTTCATATCATCGATCTGCTACTCTGGCTGACCGGGGAACGGATCGTCGAGGTCAGTGCCTTCGGCAACGGGATCGCGACGCGGGACACGGCCTTCCGGCACAATGACATGGTCGTGGCGATCCTGCGGTGCGAGAGCGGTGTGATCGGCAAGATCAGCTGCAATTTCGGTTGCGTCGGTCCGCACTTCCATGAGCTGGCCGTGTATGGGACCGAGGCCACGTTCGTCAACCGGCTCGAAGGAGGTTTCCTCACGTCGTCACGAGATCCTGATCAGGTGCCTGAGATGATTCCGGGAACCCATCGCAGTGTCCCAAAAGGAGCGTTGATCACCAGCTTCCTGGATGGGATTCTAGGACTCGGGACCGCAGAGGTGACGGCCGATGATGTCTTCGAAGCGATGTCGGCCTGCTTCGCGATAGAACAGGCCGTGCGGGAGCCCGGGAAGGTTGCGGTGGAAGCGTTTTGAGGCTCAGGGGGCGATCATTCAAGGGCTGGATCGAGGACTACTGACAGCCAAGGGAGAAGCTCTGATGAGGGAGCTGGCGAAGAGGGATTCAGCGTCGATGAAAGAACAAGGTTCCCAACCGACTGATAGACAGGTTCCATTCGGCCGTCCGATCACTGCCGCAGAGGAGCGGGAGGCCATAGGCCGGGTGCTGGACTCCGGCCTGCTGGTGCACGGACCGGTCCTGAGACAGTTCGAATCCTTGTTTGCCCGGTTCACGAATGCCCCTCATGCGATCGGCACGTCCTCGTGCACGGCTGCCCTGCATCTGGCCTATCATGCCCTGGGCATCGGTTCGGGCGATGAGGTGATCGTGCCTGCCCAGACGCACACCGCGACCGCCCACGCGGTGGAGCTGGTAGGTGCCAAGCCCGTTTTCGTAGACGCAGACGAAACCACCGGGAATGTCGCCATCGAACAGATCGAGCCGCTCATCACTGGGTGCACCCGGGCGATTTCGATCGTCCATTTCCTCGGTCTGCCGGTGGACATGCAGCTGGTCTGCAGGCTGGCCGAACGACACGGCCTCCATATAATAGAGGACTGTGCCCTGGCGCTGGGAGCATCTCTGGAGGGCACACACGTAGGCCTCTGGGGAACCGTGGGTTGCTTCTCGTTCTATCCGATCAAACACATCACCACCGCGGAAGGCGGCATGGCGATCACCCGGGATGGCGAGTTGGCCGCCAAGCTTTCGCATCTGCGCGCCTTCGGGGTTGACCGTCAGCAGGGTGAACGCCGGATTCCCGGGATGTATGATGTGACCATGGTCGGATACAACTACCGCATGAGCGAGATCCATGCCGCGATCGGCCAGGTTCAGATGGACCGGCTTCCCGGATTCCTGGCGAGGAGGAAGCAGAACTACGCGGTTCTGACTCAGGGGCTGCGGGAAATCGAAGAGATAGACCTCCTGAAATCGGGCGTCGCGGACCGGATCAGCAGCCACTACTGTCACGCATTGATTCTGAAGCCGAAGTGGGCCGCCCGTCGCAATGACCTCATCAAGGAGCTTGGCGAGCGGGGGGTTGGCACCAGCATCTACTATCCGCGACCGGTCCCGTTGATGACTCACTACCGCGAGAAGTACGGATACCGGGAGGGGGATTTTCCAAGCGCCTCGCGGATCAGCGATCGGTCGATTGCGCTTCCGGTGGGGCCTCATCTGGGCACGGATGACATGGAGTACATTACAATTGCAGTCAAGGAGGCGATATGCAGGGTAACCGGGGGCTGAGCGATCTGGAAGGGCGCCGGATTGCACTGATCGGAGGCGCGGGGTTCATCGGTCACAATCTGGCCCTGATGCTGCACGCCTGCGGCGCGAAGGTCGCGATCATTGACAGCCTGGGCGTCAACAACATGCTGACCTTCCAATCGACCGACAACCACAGCCCCGACCGCGAGCTATATCTGGACATCACCCATCAGCGACTCAATCTCCTTCGTGAGAAGGCCATCGAGCTGTACGTCCAGGATGCCCGCGACTACCTTGCGCTGGCCAAGCTCATGAAGAAGGCTGCCCCGGATACCTTCATTCATCTGGCCGCGGTGGCCCACGCCGGCAAGTCGAACAAGGATCCCTACACGACCTTCGATCACAGCCTCCGGACGCTCGAGAACGCCCTAGACTGTGCCCGCAGCCGTTGCCAGCACTTCATCTACTTTTCCTCGAGCATGGTTTACGGGGATTTCACCGGCGCGTCGGTCACGGAGGAGAGCCCTTGCGAGCCGCTGGGGATATATGGGGCCCTGAAGTACGCGGGCGAGAAGATCGTCATCGCCTATAATCAGGTCTTCGACCTCCCCTATACGATTGTCCGGCCCTCCGCACTATATGGTGAACGCTGTGTGAGCCGCCGCGTGTCTCAGATCTTCATTGAGAATGCCTTGCGGGGTGACGACATCACGGTCCAAGGAGATGGCAGCGACCGACTGGATTTCACCTATATTCAGGACCTTTGCCACGGGATCATTCAAGTGCTTGCACGCAAGCAGGCGCTCAATCAGATCTTCAACCTCACCTACGGCGAGAGCTGCTCGGTGGCCCAGCTCGTTGGAATCCTAAAGCAGGAGTTCCCCAATATCCGTGCTCACTACCAGGAACGTGACCGGCTGATGCCCAAGCGCGGGACATTGAACGTGGACAAGGCCCGGGAGCTGATCGACTATCGGCCCAGCTGGCCGCTTGAGCGGGGGCTGCCCAAGTACATCGAGTGGTACCGCAGCCTGAACATGTGGCAACCAGTCGAAGATCGAGACGGCATGGTCGTCAGCAGATGATGAGGGGCGCGAAATGAGAATCGGGAATCACGATACCGATCAGCGCGTCTTGATCATCGCCGAGATCGGAAACAACCACGAAGGCCAGTACGGCCTGGCCGAGGAGATGATCGAACGCGCGGCCAGGGCGGGCGCCGACGCGGTGAAGTTCCAGACCATCGTCCCCGAGCGATTGGTGTCCCCGCGCCAGGCCGAGCGCATTGCCCAGCTCAAACGGTTTCAGTTGAGCGACGAGGATTTCACGGGGCTCAGCCAAGTGGCCCGGCGGGCCGGGGTGCTCTTCATCTCCACGCCCTTCGATCTGGGCTCGGTCGCTACGCTGGAACCTCTGGTGGCGGCCTACAAGGTGTCTTCGGGAGATAACAACTTCATCCCGCTCCTGGATCGCATTTGCCGGACGGGTAAGCCGATCCTGCTCTCAGCCGGCCTGACCGACTGGGTTGAGATCAAGCGCAGCTGCGGCCATATCCGTGACCAATGGAGGACCCGGGGAATCGATCCGGGCCTCGGGGTGCTGCACTGCGTGAGCGCCTATCCGGTTCCCCCGGCTGAGGCCAATCTGGCGGTGATCGGCCGGCTGCGAGAACTGGGCGTCACGACGGGGTATTCGGACCACACCCTGGGAATCGAGGCGGCGGTCTTGTCGGTCGCGGCGGGGGCGCGGATCGTCGAAGAGCACTTCACCGTGGATAAGAACTACTCGTCCTTCCACGACCACCAGCTATCGGCGGACCCCGCAGATATGCAGGAGCTGGTGCGCCGGGTCCGCGAGGTGGAGACGTTCCTCGGACGGG
>JAGMDA010000261.1 GCA_023128935.1 Candidatus Eiseniibacteriota bacterium
AAGCTCGAAGCGGGCCCCGGTTCGACGGAGAATCGCTTCCGCTCGATCCCACTCAGACCGTGCCCGCCGTGGATCGGATCCATGAACCGCCAGGCCCAAAAAGAAGTGGCACTGTCCTTCCTGGAGGCGATCGTGCATGCCGCGGGCTATCGAAAGTGTCTCGGTCACCGCTTTCCGAGCCGCGGACGGATTGGCCCTTCGCAGAGCACACTCCGCAAGCCCCATCCGCGAGAAGACGCGCAGGTCTGCCTCTCCAGTGGCCTCCCCATACTCGCGGGCGACCTCAAAATGCTCACAGGCCTCGGCAAGATCCCCGGCCAGAAGTGCACACCGGCCCAGAGTCAGGTGGCAGTAGCCGATGAGATCTCGATAATCAAAACTCTCCGCGAGGCGTAGGCCCTGATGGGCTAGCTCTCGCGCCTCGTGAGTTTCCCCAGCCCCCGCCGTCACGAATGCGAGAACCCCCAGACTATGGCTGATCTGCCGCCGATCGCCCAACTTCCGGAAGATGGCCAGTGCCCGGCGTGCGGTATCCTTGGCCCGCCGGAACTCCCCTCGGAAGTAGTGCACATTGGCCGCCCGCAGATAGTAGTTGCGGCCTTGCTCCCAGGAGTTGCCGTTCTTGCGGAAGGCTTCCGCGGCGGCTTCCAAGTGCCGCTGGCCCTCGTCCAGATCCCCCAGTTCGCAGTGAGCCACTCCGAGCAAGCTCTGCAGCAACCCCCGAACCGGGCTGCGCCGGAGTCCTGGTTCCTTCAGGGCGCGCCGGCAAAGAGCGGCACAGGCGCGGTAGTCGCCCCAACGAACCTTCTGCGTGGCCAGGAGTCGCAGCAGTTCAGCGCGCCGCCCTCCCGGCCGAGAGGCTCGCAGAATCCGGCGGAAAATCCGGTCGGCCTCCTCCCAATCGCCCTGCAGCTCGCAGAGGCGGCCCAGGACGAACTGCGCCATGTGACGCCCGCGCAGTTTCGTCGGTGGAATGAATCCAAAAGCTTCACGCAGCGCTTGGTGTTGTCCCGTGGCGAGGAGATTGTCTCCCATTCGCTCGATCAAGCGCAGCGCCCCTTCGCTGTCCCCGGCCTCGGCATATGCTCTGACGGCATCCACCCAGGCCCCCTCTTTGACCAGCGCCCGTGCGGCGCGGCGTTGGAGCTTCTGCCGGTCGGCTCGGGGAAGAGTGCGGCGAAGCCGGTCCTGTAAGAACTCGCGAAACAGATGATGATAGCGTAGGGATCTACTTCCGGTGCCACAGGGAAAGGTGAAGAGATTCCGGCGGCGCAGCTGGTTGAGGATGCGCAGGCTATCCCTGCGCCCCAGCAATCGATCACAGAGTTCGCCATCAAGACGCGGCAGAACGGAGGACCGGTAGAGGAAATCCTGCGTCTCTGGCGTGAGCCGGGAGATGACTTCCTCCGCGAAGTAGGCGAACCAACTGGTTCCCGCCGACTCGATGCTCGCCAGCGCATCCTCGATGGCCCGCGGGGAAACCCCATCCAGGACTTGAAAGAAGATCTCGATTCCGGCCGCCCAGCCTTCGGTTCGCGCGACCACTTCGCGGGCCAGGCGCGGGGGGAGAGAGGCTTGCTGGAACCGCCGCCCAAAGAGCTGGGCCACTTCCCGGCTGGTGAACGCCAGGTCGGGGGCTGTGAGCATCCCCCCACGACCGGCGGAGCGGAGCTTCATTATGGCCAGATCCAATGGTTCGCGTGACGCCACGACCATCGTGGTGGTGTCAGGAAGGAAGCGGATCAAGCGCCCCAAGATCTGAATGACCTCCGGAGAATAGGTTACTAGGTGGGCGTCGTCCAAAATGAGGTAGGTGTGCCGCTGTCTATCTCGCAGCGCCTGAACCCAACGGACCAGCGCCTCGTTGGCCCCTTCGTGGGGGAGCCCTCCGGACACGGTGCTCGGCGAGGAAGCCCCCCGCATGCCGGTTCCGGCGACCGCGCCGAGTAGTCCCCTATCCAGATGGGCGCGGAAGCTGCCTAGCTCGCCGTCCGTCTCGTCCAGGGATAGCCAGATGCATACCTCCCCGGCGGACCGGGCATTGGCGGCCAGGAAGGAGGTCTTACCGTAGCCGGGCCCGGCAGTGACGAGAACGAGCCGCTTCTGCTCCCACTCACGCCACTGTCGGTCCAACCGCTCACGCGGTAGGTAGCCTGCGGGAGGTTCGGGCACGCTCAGTTTGGACGGCATAACTGGTGTCACCGGCACGGATGTCGATTCCTCCTAACGGCATCTTCGCGTTCCGACCGGTCGAGAATGAACGAGCGAGGATGGCGACATGTGTTCCCGAGGGGTGATTGCTCCCCACTGCTACCCCCATTATATCCGAAACGGATCTCAACGACAACTCGTTCTGTGGCAGTGAGTTGACCCTGATGTCCTGGGAGTCTCGACGGCCACGTGATCCTTCCCAGAGGCGGCGGTCGAAACCCCGTAATATCCGCGTAACGCCCGCTTGGGATTATGGCCCCGTCAGATCAGAGGGCCACAGATCGCTGGGGCTCGTTTTGGGCCGATGCTCTCAAGGGAGGTGAGCATGTCGACGTTCATTGTGCGGTTCCTGGGGGCTCATGGAGAGAGCTTTCGGGGAAAGGCGCGGCACGTGCGTACCGGCCAAGAGGCTCTCTTCGAGAGCAGCGAGGAACTCCTGGCCTTTCTGGAGAGCCTGCGGGGACTGAGCAGTCTGCCAGCCGGACTGCCGGCGGGCGACGGTGCCCGCTCGGTGAGAGACCGCCGTCACCGGGACGATCCTCCCGGTCCACCCTCGCGGCCAACCCCGGAAGCCAAGATCTAGAGCGCAAGATGGTCATTCGATGATTCGTCAGTTGCGTTGGTCGGACGGAGTTCCCGGACCTGAATCGCCATCGCCCTGTCGCTCTTTGGGCACATCGCGCTTCAGCTGCATTTGGGCGGGCTCCTCCCGGTGCCGACTCGCTGGGGGATGGGGGTGATGTACCTTGTTCTCTTTGTGGTGGTGGCCGGCATCAGCATCCTGACCCACGGCCTGCCGCCGCTGGAAGACTGGCACAGTGCCTGGCTTCCGACCACACTGGGGCCGGCGCTCTTCGTCGGGCTCTACTGCTTGGTGGCCCAGCGCCGCGCGCGCGATCAGCCGTAGGAGGCTTCCTTCAGTCGACGATCTTATGGATCCAAGACTCCAGACCTGATCGAAACTCCTCTTCCGCCGGTGCCGTGCACCAAGCTACGCGTGGCAGGCCGAGACGCAGCCCTTGGGCGAGGGCACTGGCGACCATTGGGGGAAAGATGCCGGCGGCTTTCCCTTCGGCTTGTTCGATCGCTGCCAGCAAGTCAAGGTCGTCACGGCAGCAGAGCCAGAAGATATCCGCGAGGTCTTTGGGCTCCTGACGATCTACCAAAGCACTGATCTTGTTTGCCAAGATGTTCTCTTTTGTGTCTAGCAACCCCAGGGTGGGATGATCCCACGGTTGGCCAACCCGGAACGGGACGTCATTGATGAATTCCAGTTTCAGTGCCAGGGGACCGTGGAGAAAGGCCCGGCCAAAGCGCGCCTCGCGCAGGACGATCTCCAACCGCCATCCTCGGGCTGCTCCTTCCCGCTGGAGCGCGTCCAGGCAGCGATCTCTCCACAGTTCGAACTCCGGCGCATCGTTGGTGAAGAGATCGAGGTCGTCGGAGTAGCGATGCTGGTAGTACCCGCGACTGAGCGCGGTGCCGCCCGAAAGATGGAACCCGTGCCGCGCCTTCCTGAGCTGAGCCAGCACCCAATCCTGCAGGGTGTAGAGTTGGTTCCAATCGCTAGCCATGGGATGCCAACTGCCGCAGCCGCCGGTGGTAGAAGAAATCCATGCCCTCCCGACGTGTGCGAGACCGCACGCGTGGAGCCAGATTCCGCCACTCCGCCAGAAAGAAGTCGAGAGGGAGCAACCGCCGAATATCGGCATAGGCGGCGTACTCGATCAGGCGCAACAAAGCCCAGCGGCGATCGTGGGGGGAATCCTCATGCTGGCCGGCGAGAATCGCCTCGAACCCCTCGGCGTCCAGATCCACATCCCAGAGCCATGCATATCGGCTTTGCATGGGTTCAGATTAGCAGCGGAGACCGTGCGAAGAAATGCCTTTTCTCGATGTCGACATAGCGATCGCCCAGCACAATGACACCGTCGGGGGAGATGT
Organism: Candidatus Eiseniibacteriota bacterium; assembly: GCA_023128935.1. GTDB lineage: Bacteria > Eisenbacteria > RBG-16-71-46 > CAIMUX01 > WJJG01 > DAOVQB01. The sequence continues at coordinate 4,156 of JAGMDA010000261.1, forward strand.
TGGCAAAAGCATAATTGATGTAGTTGATCTTGTCGGGGGTTCTCTCCTTGCCTGGCTGCCATGGTCCGCCAGGAGGCGTTTTTCCCGCCGGGCACGATTGACATCACGCAATTGCGCGCGATGCAGAGGCGGGAGCGTGCGCCGGGCGGCGGCAAGCTGATGAGCCGCCCGGAGGCTTTCCTGTCTTCAACATTCGTGAATAGTCTGGGCTAGTTGGCCGCGAACCCGTCGCAGTCCACCTCGATCTCACAACACAGCGCTCCGGTTTCGTTACCCCGATACGCCGCGGCCTCGTTCCCACCCAGGTACAGCTCCCCGCTGCCACTGATCGTGAACGTCTCGCCCGACCTCACCCGGAACGGTGCCCCATCGCCAACCTTCCCAACCAGACAAGCCGCCGGTTCCCCAGGCACCGGATAGCCACCCCCGGCGATGTTCTCCTCGCCGTCGGCATCCACACAGCCTCCCTGGCCCATACTCCACTGGCCCGTCACCGTCACCTCACAGCCACCACTCACCGTCTCGCCTGTGCTCGTCCACGGCACCGAGGCCAACACCGCTAGTCCACTCGCGCATTCCTCACTGGTGCAACCATCGGGCCTCACTGGATCATCCTTGAAGATGCACCCCTGTGCGAAGAGAAGTCCGGATAGACAACCGAGCAGCAGCACCATCTCGATCACGCTCTTGCGAGTCGTCATACTTGGTTACTCCGTGTTTCTGAATCAGGGCATGGGACGGACAAGATCTGGCAGTGTCTTCGACCTGACCATCTCCTCTCCACGTACGGGTCCCCTCTTGCCATTCCCTGCTTGCGTGGTTGGATTCTGGAATGATCGCCACATCTAGGGCGAACCTCCCTGTGCGTGTGTCAGGCATCCTCACGCCAGTGACACAACTGGGCAGAAAAGCCATCTCATCAGGCAGCGTCCATCGATACGGTTACTCGTCCCGGAGCGATATAGCGCAATCGCGTCACATTAGGTGGACCCTGCCCAAACCTCATTGATCTTCATCCCCAGCGCCGTCACTAGCGACCTGTTGCGAACCCGCCTTCCCAGACTTGTCCACACCCAGGCCGTGCGCAGCGGAATCCCCGGCTCCTGTGCCCGTACTTGGCACACCGCGGTTCCCCCCTCATGAGAAGAAGCGACGGATCCCGCTACAACCGGACACGGCTTCTGCCCGGCGGCAGGGCCGCGCGCGTCAGCAGGTTAGCCACGGAGTTCCGGGCGAAGTGGAGTACCCAGCCCGGATAGGCACATGACCACCGCCAGGGCTGGACGAGCAGATGGTCCCAAGTGGCGCCAAAGACCCACTCCGCCGGGATGGGCCCACCGTCTGCAGAACTTGGCCTACTGCGCCGAAGTGGTCGCAGAAGGCGGGCGCGTGCGGAGACCCCAGCCATATCCACTCTAGAATCGGCAACCCGGATGTGCGCCAGGATCCTGCCCTCTTCGTAGATCGCATCCGCGCCGTCCAGCCACTGCATCTGTGTGAGCAATGTCTCGATCTGTTCCGGCGAATGTATGTCGAACATGGCAGGTGGACTCCATTTGGTGCTTCGTACATCCCTGTCGTTCCCGGTCGGTGGCCCGGATATCCCTGCCTGTAGCCCCGGAACCGGGAGTGCACCCAGTCGCTCAAGCCGGTGAACAGGTGAACAATGCTGGATCTGGTGGGGTGGGACCTCACGGCCCCGTCACCGGGTGGCCGGAGGCAGTCACCTGCCCCCGGCGCCCTCCCACATAGGAAGAGCGCCAAGAAGACCGCCGAGCGGACAGGAAGAATCAGCCGTTGGCCCGTGGAATCGTAGCAGCAGGGGTCTGTTACGCCACGCAACTCCTGTGCTATTATTGCATTAGTCGCGACCAAACCTATGCGCGTCATGCGCGCGTACGGGGAGCACGCTGATTCATGCAAGCTAGCATCGACACCTTAAGAAACCTGACAAGAAAACCTACGGTCCGCCGTGCAACGCCCCGAGAAGGACATACCACCCGAGGGCACGCCCCTTCCCCCGGGCAAACGGAAGATGGCCGGGCAAACCTCAATCGCCGCATCGAAGAAGCATACCCGGCACTGCGCTCCTACGCGCGCTGGCTGATGCGCGGCGAACGCGCGGGACATACGCTGCAACCCACGGCCCTCGCCAACGAGGCATGGCTCCGTATTGCCAACCGCACCACGCTGCTAGCCTCCGGTGCCACCCGGATCCGCCGCAGCGCTTGCTTCTACATGAAGCGGCTCCTGCAGGACCATGGCCGCCGCCGGGGACGTATCAGGCACGGCCGTGATTGGAAGCGCGTGCCGCTGTCTGTGGCACAGGATAAGGAGGACGGCGCCCTGGGTACCGCCCCACTGGGTGACGACACGCGAGCAATTCGACAGGCCCTCGACAAGCTGGAGAACACGGTAAAATCGGGCGCCCGTGAGCGTCGCGTGCTGGAGCTCCACTTCTTTGAGGGCTATGCCTTCACCGAGATCGCCGATATGCTCGGCATCTCCGACAGGCAGGTTCGGCGCGACTGGCGGCACGCCCGCGTCTGGCTACACCGCGAACTTGACCAGCAGCAGGATTGACACCATGCGTATCCGAACCGCCGAAGACATTTACAACGATGCCCTCGAGTTTCCCCGCAACGAGCAGAACGCCTACGTGGCCAGGGAGTGTGCCCGTGACGCCGTTCTGGAACGCGAGGTCTTAGAACTGCTCTCCGTCGCGGCGCACAATCCCGACTTGTTGGCACCCCTGGATGCCGACGCCCGTGAGATTCCGGAACGTCTCGGCAAGTACCGCATCGTGAAAGAGATTGGCCGAGGCGCCATGGGACAGGTCTACCTGGCCGAAGACCTGGATCTGCGCCGGCAGGTCGCTCTCAAACTCCTCCCCGACCACCTGGCCAACCCGCGGGGCGTCAAGTGGCTGCGCCGTGAAGCCGCGATCCTGTCGCAGATGGAAACATCGAGGATTGCCATTCTCTACAACATCGAAGAGAGTGATGGTTTCCATTTCATGACGATGCAGTACGTTGCCGGGCAGACCCTAGCGGAGCGTCTTCAAGACGGACCCTTGCCCGTCACCGAGGCGCTCCAAGTCTGCCTGCACATCGCGGAGGCCCTCAAGCGCGCCCACGAAAAGGGCATCATTCACCGCGATCTGAAGCCGCTCAACGTCATGATCACCGAGGACGGCAGTGCCAAGATCCTGGACTTTGGCATCGCCATGGTCAAGGAGTTCCCCGTTCCTGCCGCGACAGGCAAAGCGACGGCCCCACCAGCGGGAAACACCGGCATCAGCTGCTTCCTGGGAACCCCCGACTACATGAGTCCGGAGCAGTTGCGCGGCGAGCCCATTGATCGGCGGACCGATATCTGGGCACTGGGGAGCATACTCTACGAGTGTTTGCCGGGCAGACAGGCGTTCAATCGGAATCCGGATCAACCATCCGGAGTACAGCGCTCCCCCGATTGGAGCTGTCTTCCAAAGAAGCTCTCGCCGGCCATCCGTCAGTTGCTGCGAAGATGTCTTGCCGAGGACCG
>JAGMDA010000262.1 GCA_023128935.1 Candidatus Eiseniibacteriota bacterium
AATGGATGAAACAAGATGCTACGACTAGTTGGCCAGGTGCACAGAACTACGCAAACCTAGCATAAACACTGGCGAACAGCAAGGTTTTTGTACAAGTATTTTCGAATTTCACGGCGATATGTTTCGCGGAAATTCTCGAGATGCCAGCCTGATCGCCCGCGACAATCAGGACATCCCCAGGCCCAAAGACGGTGTCTCCACCGGGATGAACCCGCGCCATACCATCGGGATGCGTAATAGCCACGAAGACGACATCCTTCTTAGTGGTGGCCTCGAATATCGCGGTCAAGAATCCCCATCTGCAAGCTGATCCGTGCAAGAGTTCCAAGGTCTTACCGGGTCCGGTGTGGCCGGCTCCACGAGGAACTCTGGCGCACTGAGGGTTTGCCTTCCGCCCTAAACCACAGAGCCCGGCGGAATCTTTCCGCCGGGCTCACCCTTTGCTGGGCACCCTCAACCCAACAAGCTAGATCGTACGCACTCCGGAGGCCCGTCCGGGCGGCCGCTCATTAGCCGCCCGGTCTGTCGATCTGCTGTCCTCCTAGTCAGCCCGCTGCTCTTCTGGATGATGCCCCCCCCAACCCAAGTCGTTAGCAACCTGTATGTGCATACACGCGGCGGGGGGCAAAGGTTTCATTCCATGGGCAGACAGAGCCATCCAGGATGCCCAAGATGGATTCTCGGACACGCTCCTAGCGCTTCCCCGAAGTCCTCAGCCACTCCTCCAGGATCACGCGGGCCTTGCGCATGGCGTGGCCCCGGTGACTGATGCGCTGCTTCTCCGCAAGGCTCATCTCGGCAAATGTCTTGCCTGCTTCTGGGAAACAGAAGACGGGGTCATAACCGAAGCCGCCAGAGCCCCTCCTCTGCGAGAGGATGCGCCCCGCGCAGACGCCCTCCACGACTACCTCGGCGCCATCGGGGAAGACCGTGGCCACTACCGTGCGGAAGCGGGCGCCTCTCTGCGCCTCGGGGACCCCGCGGAGAGCCTCCAGCAGCTTGGCCAGGTTCTTCTCATAGCTCTGTTCCCGACCCCCGAAACGAGCACTGTGAACGCCAGGTGCCCCACCCAACGCCTCAACTTCAAGCCCCGTATCATCCGCCAGGCAAAGACAGTGGGTTGCCCGGTGCACGGCCCGAGCCTTCAGGAGGGCATTCGCCTCCAGGGTAGTGCCGGTCTCGTCCACCTCGGGCACGCCTGGAAACTCAGCTGCGCTCCTGATCTCGAGCGGGAGGTTATTGAGCGCATCCCTCAGTTCAGCAATCTTGTCCGGGTTGCGGCTTGCAAAAACCAGTTGCACGTATCCTCCCAGGCAGGCTGGTCAAACAGCGCAGGCCCATTCACGGGAGCTACATGCCTGCTGTCGCTCCCTCACGCGAAGCCTCACCTCATGGGACCGCTGGCATCACTACCCGTCTTCGCCTTTGCCCAAAGGAGAAAGGAGCTGTGTGCCGCGGAACGGCGCCTTCGGATCTAGCCCCAGCGCGCGCGCCTGTGCCCTGAAAAGCTGCCTGAGCCCCCCGCGCGCGATTGTCAGTAGCGAGCGCAGCTGGGAATCATTGAACGGCGCGGATTCCGCCGTTCCGTGGATCCCAACGAAACGCCCGTCTCCAGCCATGAAGACGTTCATGTCCACATCGGCCGCAGCATCCTCTTCATGGTCAAGGTCACAAAGCGCTTGGCCCCGGACGATACCAACTCCAATGCCGGCGACTTGGTCCAGGATGGGAATCCAAGCGATGCGTCCCTCCTGCACCATCCAACGGCAGGCCTGGCAGAGCGCAATAAAAGCGCCGGTGACAGCCGCCGCGCGAGTTCCCCCATCGGCCTCAATGACATCGCAGTCGATCGTGATCGTGTGCTCCGGAATTCCGCAGAGATCCACAACGGAGCGCAAGCTGCGGCCGATGACACGTTGGATCTCCGCGCCACGCTCAGACGGCCGGGTGCGCGACAGGCGGTGGGGCACCGAGCGGGGGAGCATCCCATATTCCGCCGTCACCCACCCCTTTGATGTTCCTCTCAGGAAAAAGGGCTGACGGTGCTCCACGGTTGCCGAACAGACCACCCAAGTGTTTCCCGTGCGAACCGAGGATGAGCCTTCTGCCTGGCGGAGAAAGGGCGTTTCGATCTTTACCCTACGCAACTGCCTGGGACCGCGACCGTCATGTCGTGAGAACCCAGATTCATTGGAAACCAAGTTGCCCTCCCTTCTCATCGCTTATACGAGGGCAGATCGCTCTGATCCACAACCGTTACCGACTCAAGCTGCTCCCTACTCACCGCTCATACCAAGGCAGATCGCTCTGATCCACAACCGTTACCGACTCAAGCTGCTCTCCGAGGAAGGCGCTCCCGATTGACTCAAACCGCTGGGCGGTGTCGGACACAAAGACGCGGCAGATCCCCCCGTGGGCCCTCGGATTCTCCGCGCCTGTTCTGCGGAGCAGCGCAGCTGTCTCGCGAGCGGTCTCCTCAGCTGAGTCGACCAACCGTATCGATGCGCCCACAACCTGCGAGATCACATTGCGGAGCATCGGGTAGTGTGTGCAACCGAGGATCAGCGTGTCGATGCCGTCGCGCATTACGGGATCCAGATAATGATGGGCTACAAGATGAGGCACGTCGCCATCCACCCATCCCTCCTCAGCCAGAGGAACGAACAAGGGACAGGACTGTTGCGCGATGAAGAGCTCTCCGTCTGCTTTGCGAAGCGCCCTTTCATAGGCGCCACTGCCGATCGTCGCCTCCGTGCCGACCACGCCCACGCGCCTGCTGCGGGAGGCCTTGAGTGCGGCGGCGACACCCGGCAGGATAACGCCGATCATCGGGACCGACACCGTCTCCTGCAAGACCGGTAGAGCGATCGCACTAGCGGTGTTGCAGGCCACCACAACCAGCTTGACATCTCGCCGGCTGAGGAAGATCAGGCTCTCGCGCGAGAAACGGATCACCGTCTCAGGCGACTTGGTGCCGTAGGGCACACGCGCCGTGTCGCCGAAGTACAGGATGTCTTCGCCCGGCAGGCAGCGCCTTAGCTCGCGGACAACTGTCAGGCCGCCGATGCCGGAGTCAAAGACACCGATGGGCCTAGCGCGAAGCCCTCCGGGGTCATTCAGATCCGTCCCGGTCTTACTTGATGATTTATCTGTCATAGTCAGCGGCCTGCCTCGCATGGTTGATGGCCTGTTATTGACAGCGGCCTGTCTCGCATGGCTGATGGTCTGTCATGGCCAGCGGCCTGTCTTTCATGGTTGATGGTCTGTTATTGACAGCGGTCTGTCTCGCATGGCTGATGGTCTGTCTGTCACCATGTTCCTCCAAACATCGCCGGACGGTACGTCCAATCGAGCGGCATCACCCTTCTGAGCAAGCCACTCGATTCCCCATCAATGAGCACACGCACGCCCTTGATCTCCGGAAAGGCCGTGCACAGCGTGCGGGTGAGCGAAGCCATTATGGACCACTCCAGATAGTCCCCCTCCGGGAGAAGCCACTTGAGCGACCCGCCGAAGTTGACATAGACGATGCCGGAACTCGAGATGAAGAAATCCAGGACCGTCACGTCCGCCGGCCAGGGAGAAGCTCCCTCACAGATCGGTCCTGCCAGCAGCGCATCGATCGCCTTTCGCGCATCGGTCTCCAGCGCTCCCGTGCAGGGCAGCAGGCGGGTTTCCTCAACCAGATCGTCCCCCGTTGGAGAGGCGAAATAGACCCGCAGCGCGCCGAGCGGAACCTGCCCCACGTCCACACTCACGGGCTTGGAGGGCGCAAAGGATTCCGGCACAAGTGTTCTCAGCAGCCATAGCGCGAGTAGCAGCAGCCCCGCCATACCAACAAGGATCAAGAACCATCCCCGCCGTTTGCGACCCCCGCCCTTGCGGCTGTGCTCTTTCCGGCGGATGATTTGCTGCCGGATGTCAGCGTCTGCCAGCATGACCCGCTCTTCCTGCGTCACAGCATTCCGCTGCGTCTTTCCAGGCGGCTGTTGTTTTCGTTCATGGCTCATGCGTTCTTACCCAACAAGGAAATTTGCTGGCCGCTTCAAGCAGACACTGCAGCTTCCGCTACTCCACGCGCAGGATCGGCCCGGGCAGGCCGGCTCACATCCTCTCCTCTGACCGCGGGATGAGAAAACTCCCGAGCGCCCGCGCTACAGCGGAGACGAGGCAGTCTATGGTCTGTCCCGCGTTCTCGTGACCAGGCGTTGTCCCGCTGTTCAAATCACCGATGTAGAGAATCGCCCCGGGCATGTCCAGCCCCTCTAGGAACGCCACCGGCCAGTGTGGCCGGCGAATCGCCGCCTTCGGGAACTCCCTCTGCAAGCAGAACGCGAGCAACCAGGCCAGATCACCTGTCCCTTCCGCGTGCGATGCACCAACGCTCTCCCACCGGCGCAGGCCTAAAGGCAATCCACCGGCACTACGCTCCTCCTTCGAAACCCCGGGTGGCGCACCCTGCCCCCCTTTCTCATCCAGCGGGGTGAGTGGCCGCTCTCCAGGGCGGCTGGGTGCAGTCACAATCCGGCACCCCGGAAGCCACTTGTCCCCCGCCATGTCAAACCGAAGGCAGAGACACGCACCCCCGCCGCGCGCATTGGCCTCAGGGACCCAACCCGAATCCTTCGAGTCCTCAATCACCACAACGCGGAGACCAAGGCGTTCTTCCAGGACTGTCTTGACGCGCGTCCCAATCGCGCGCAGGAAGCCCCGCCGGTCCCCTCCCGCATAGGCGCCGGCCTTTTCTCTTGGGAGAACCAGTACGACCGCCCCTTCCCGGTTCAGTTCATCTGCGCGCGCAGCAGCGCTCCAGGGATGGTATGTCCTGTACTTGAGATCACCGGCATTGGCCGAAAGCGTGAGCGTGAGTTCCCCGGGATCTGTCCGCCATTGCAGCCGCCACGCCCTGACAGAGGAATCCACACGGAATAGGAACTCGGTCCCTTTGACATTGGGCCCGATGGCATAGAGACGGGCCCCATCTCGTCGCTGGGCTCGCGGCGGGTCCAGCGGATCGACGAAGACGCCCGGAATATCCACCGAGAGACCGCCGATCCCGTCGGTCTCGAAGGTGGCCTCCGGCTGCTCAGGAATACGCCATTTGATGTATGTCCGATTGCCCACCTGCTGCATCTGCATGGGTGGTGCGGGTGGCCCCAGTGCACGCTGGATGAGATACAGCGAGTCTGCCTTGAAGAGAAACGTGTCCGAGAGAATCGAGTCCACCACCATGGGCAAAAAATCCAAAGGTAGCAGGAGACGGTTGCCGAGATAGAGCACCGGCGGCGCCATTTGATAGGCTGTCTCCCCGCAGTGGATGACCTCACCGCCAACGACGAATCCAAAACTCAGACTGTCAATCCGCAGTTCCCCGCGCAAGAGAGCCGGGTCCCAGAACAGCGTAGCCCCGAGGGCAGCGCAGGCATGTTCCACAGGCCAGTAGTAGTTCCTTCCATATGACAGAAGCGAGTCCCAGTATGCCGGGCGCCCATCGGCAAAGATGAGCCCGAGGTATCTAGGACCAGGCCTAGGGGGCAGCAAAAAGGGCGCGCGCAGAGCGACACTGCCCGATTCCACATCACGCGGCGCTCCCAAGTCCGGCGGGAGAAGGAAATCCTCATCGCCGGCGTGGATCCCCGTTGCCTCTCCCACGGAAACCGCGCCAGCGAGCCCGAGGAAACACATGAGGACAGCAAGCCGCATCCTGAACACGCCCCTATCCCCTTTCTCTGGCAGCCCTTTGACGATCGAGATCGCGCATAGCATCCCGCTTGGCAATCGCCTCGCGTTTGTCGTACTTCCTCTTGCCCCGAACCACCGCGATCTCGACCTTCGCGTAGCCTCCGCGGAAGTAGATCTGCAGAGGAATCAGGGTCAACCCGCGCTCATGTACCCGGACGAGAAGCCGGCGAATCTGCCGCTTGTGAAGCATGAGCTTGCGCGGCCTGAGCGGCTCGTGGGGGTCAACTGATGCCTTGTCGTAGGATGAGATATGGAGATTCAGCAGGAAGTACTCCTGCCCGCGCGGCGACGCGTAGGCATCCGAGAGGCTCACCTTGCCCGCCCGAAGGCTTTTCACCTCGGACCCCATGAGAACAAGCCCCGCCTCGAAGCTATCGATAATCTCATACAAGTGGCGGGCCTTGCGATTTCTGACCACCACTTTTATGTCATCTCTGTCGGGTTTCTTGCTCGGCACCCGACTCTCCTCCATCCCGGCACGCGGGTGTTGTTGGCCATCCCCTCGGTTCCCTCCGGGCGAAACCATCGGCATGTGGTGGATTGCCTATCCGCAGCTACAACCGCAAGGGGTACCAGATGCGACTCCAAGCATCAAGGAGTCAGCGTGGGGATTGACAGATCGATGGGGTTGGTGGCACCATGGTCAAACTCGCGGAAGTGGCGGAATTGGTAGACGCGTAAGCCTCAGGAGTTTATGGTCT
>JAGMDA010000263.1 GCA_023128935.1 Candidatus Eiseniibacteriota bacterium
CTGGCCACGATTCCTGTGATCTCTGGAACCGCAGCGTGCAACTCACTCGCCAGGACTCTCAGGCGGGGATCCTCCGAGCGCGCCACAATAACGATCAGGAGATCGGAGGTCGTGGCTGCTTGCCGGATGACCAGGTGACGCAGGAGGCCTTCATCTGCATGGGAGTCATAAACACTGAGCCCATGGCGGCGCGCGATCTCACGGGTTCGATCGACAATGCGGTTAGAGAGCGGTGACTGCAGTTGACAGTCTTCGATATTGAACACGCCCTGGTACACCCCGCGGGGGTGAAGGCCGAGGGCCGGACCCGGCGGGAAGGGCTTGCCTTCCGCGAGGGCCTCTCTGGTCAGCCAGGGTCGTTTGGCGAAGGTAAACTCCATCTTGTTCCGGTAGAAGTATGAGGCGGGGCCTTGCCACGGCGCGGCGATTTCTGCAGGTTCGATTTTACCGATTCGGCGCAGGAGTTCGACTGCCTGGGCGGCCTTGTAGCGTGTCTGTGCCGCGGGATCGAGACCCTGGAGAGCACACCCCCCACAGATGCCTAGATGGGGGCAACGCGGCGCAACCCGTTCGGGTCCGGCGGCGAGGATTTTCAGGAGGTCTCCCTCGAAGACGCCTTTGCGACGGCGGCGAATGCGGGCCCGGATGCGGTCGTGCGGGTATGCGCCGCGGACCATGATCACCCATCCGGAGACCCGCATTACCCCCGCGCCCCCATAGGCCAGATCCTCGATGGGGCCTTCCACTTCCTGCCCTATCTTGGGTCTGCTTTCATCGCTCGCTCCAGCCACTAAACCCTCCGCCCAGAGAATCGCCCTCGTATGCTCGTTACATCCTGCCACAATTACGCAGCATCGTCGACATCAGCAGTGTCATGAGCAGTCCAGGCTGGAGCCCAGGGGGGGGGAGGGTCTATAGTGGCTCCACTCGCGCCGCATTGATCTGGATGGGCCCGGACAGCTGACCATGGACCCAGGGCGCGGATGGGGTGGAAGATGGGCCGGCACAAGTGGCAGCCGGAATGAGGGGGCCGCTGAATGGACGTGGCAAGGCGCATGATCCGGGAGAACTGGGGATGGCTGATCATCGCGGCACTCGTGGCTAGTGCCTCCTGCAGCAGGGAAGGGCAAGAAGCTGATCAGGCCCCATTTCACGACACGGGTCGCGAGATCCTGGGGGATCCGCAAGCCGTCGTGGCCGTAGTTGATGGCGATCCCGTGACGCTGGCAGAGGTCGAACTAGTAGTCCGCTTTTGGCTTGAATCCCGTGCGGGCGAACTGCAGGGCACGAGATCCCGGAAGGAGTTGCAGCAGCGCGCCCTTACTCAAATCATTGATCAGATCCTCCTGAGCCATGAAGCCGAGCGCCACAAGATCTGCGTGGCCGACAGTGCGGTCGACGGGATGACCGAGGCGTGGGGGGAGCACTTCGCGGCTCCCGAGGAACGGGAGGCCAAGCTGGCGGAGAACCACCTCACGCCCGAGATGGTTCGAACGAGCATGCGGCGTGAGTTGCTGGTGCGAGAGCTTGTGCGACGCGAGATCCGCGACACGGTTCAGGTGTCCGATGACGAGCAGCGGGCCTATTATCAAGCGCATCCCGAGGTTTTCGATACGACGCAGGTGCGCGCCAGCCACATCCTATTCGAGGTGCAGGCGGGTGCCACGGCAGACGAGGTTCTAGCGATCCAGACGCGGGCCAAGGAGGTGCTGGCTCTGGTCAAGTCCGGGGGTGATTTCGCCGCGTTGGCCCGCGAGCATTCCGACTGCAAGTCGCGCGAGCAGGGGGGGGACCTGGGCTTTTGCACCCGGCGGCAATGGCTAAAACCCTTCGCTGATGCGGCCTTTGCCCTGGCACCCGGCGAGACCAGCGATCTGGTCGGATCCACCGTGGGTTTTCACATTATCAAGGTGACCGAGATCAAGGAGGACGGCTGGCACCCATATAGTGAACATGTGATGGCTTACATCCGAGCCTTGCTTGTGGATCGTGTTGTGCAATCCACTGCGGACCGGCTGGCCAAGCGACTGCGCACGGAAACACGTGTGGATGTGCGGATCTGATAGAAGGGGTCTAGAGTGGGTTCTGACATCCAGCGCGTCGATGCCCTGTTTGAGGCCACGCTGGCCGAGCTGCGCAGCTACCGGTCCGATGTAGACTGCTCGCATCTCCGGCAAGCGTACCAGGTGGCATCGGATGCCCACGCTGGCCAGCTGCGCCGCTCGGGAGAACCCTACCTACTTCATCCGGTCCAGGTTGTCAGCATCCTGCTTGACCTCCTGCGCGGCCATTCAGACTTGACGATCCTCGAGGCCGCCCTCCTGCACGATACCGTCGAAGACAACCAGGATGTAAGCATCGATGACCTGAAAAGAACCTTCGGGCCCGAGGTTGCAGACCTCGTCGATGGAGTGACTAAAATCGGCGATCTGCCTTTTCGCACGTCTGAGGGCACCCAGTCAGAGAACTACCGCAAGATGCTGCTCTCGATGGCCAAGGACGTGCGGGTCATCCTGATCAAGTTGGCCGACAGGCTGCACAATATGCGCACGCTCGATGCCTTGGACAAGAAAAGCAGGGAAAGGATCGCGAGGGAGACACGGGAGATCTACGGGCCGATTGCACACCGACTGGGCATCGCACGCTACAAGTGGGAGCTGGAGGATCTGGCCTTCAAGCATCTGGATCCCGAGAGCTATCGGCAGATTGTGGAGCATATCGACGAGACGAGGGCGGAACGCGAGCAAGCGATCAAAGAACTCCAGGAGTCGATTCGCAGACGTCTTCAGAAGGAAGGGATTGTCGCGGAGGTCACGGGCAGGGCGAAGCACCTATGGAGCATTCGCCAGAAGATGGAGCGCCTGTCGGCTCCCTTTGAGGAGATCGGTGACCTCCTGGGCGTGCGCATTCTCACTGAAACCAGGGATGACTGCTATCGCGTGTTGGGCATTGTGCACGACATATACACGCCCGTTGCCGACCGCCTGAAGGACTATATCGCAACACCCAAGAGCAACATGTACCAGTCGCTGCACACAACGGTAACGCTTTCGAAAGAGGAGCAGATGATCGAGATCCAGATCCGCACGCGCGAAATGCATCGCGTCTCGGAGATCGGGATCGCGGCTCACTATCGGTACAAGGAGGGACACCGGGGACCGGAAAGAGAGATCCAAGAAAAACTCGGCGATTTTATTGTCCAGGGCACGACCGAATGGCACGACGATGCCGGCGACCCGCGCGAGTTCATGGATTTTCTCCGGACCTCCCTCTACCAGGATGAGGTTTTCGTCTTCACGCCGCGCGGGGGGCTCAAACGCCTGCCGCGTGGGGCCACGCCCATCGATTTCGCCTATGCCATCCATTCCGATGTAGGGAATCGCTGCGTGGGCGCCAAGGTCAACGGCAAGATCGTGCCGTTGCGGTATAAACTGAAGAGCGGCGAGGCGGTTGAGATCATAACTTCCCCACAGGGGCAACCAAGCGAGAACTGGCTGCAGATCGTAGCCACTAGCCGCGCAAAGGGAAAAATCCGCCGCTGGCTTACCCTTGAGCGGCTAGAGATATCCGTAAGGATCGGGCGGGATATGCTGACGCGCGAGCTCAAGCGCCGTCGCAAGAAGGTTCCCAAGGAGAAGGATTTGGAAGACGTGTCGCAGAGCTTTGGCCTGCTGGACGTGCCGCTTCTCTTTGCCAAGGTGGGGCAGGGGGATCTCTCTGTCGAGAGCGTTGTGGACCGGCTGTACCCGGAAACGCGTAAGGAGACGGCCAAGACCGATTCGGCCTTCGAGAAAATCAGGCGTCTGGCACAGCGGCCTCCCAAGGGCCTGCATATCGGCGACATTGACGGACTGCTGATCCGCGTCGCGCAGTGCTGTCAGCCGATTCCGGGTGACAAGATCATCGGCATCATCACCCGCGGGCGCGGTATCTCAGTCCACCGCGTGGACTGCCCCAATACATTTGCGGACCGCATTGAGCCCGAACGGCGGATCGAGGTGGAGTGGGATGTCGAACGCGATCAGCATTTCCTGGTTCGCTTGATCGTCCATGGCTATGACAGACCGAATTTCCTGG
>JAGMDA010000264.1 GCA_023128935.1 Candidatus Eiseniibacteriota bacterium
CCTCCTCCGATTGGGTCGTGCATAACGGCCACTATAGCATCCTCGAACCTTTTGTGCGCGATACCCGGCGTCTTGCGGCAGAGGTTAGGAAGTACGGTGAATACGTCGTTGACGCCATCAGTTTCAGTCAGAGCTTGCCCGTGGCAGATGACCTGCGGCGGGCCGATATTGCGTTGCGACGCCTTCACGGGACTCTCATCTTGTCTCAAGCGCATTTCAATAGCATTCAGGAAGCACGGTGGCTGGAGGATACTGGCTATCACTACATGCCGTTCTTTGATGGATTCGGCACCCGGTCTTTCTTCGCCATGTTGAGGGAACGCCACGGACTGGAGCTGGATTGGCAAGATTGGACATCGGCGCTGGTTCACATGGCTATTCCCTTTGCGGAGAGTCGCGTGATCGTAGTCGCGCCCGACAATCACGCTATTTCCCCTGAGGTCTTAGCCGCTGGACAGGCGCGGGGAGTCGAGATTGCCGCCATCCCACTCTCTTGCTTTCCGGCGGAACAGCTCAGGCGGCTTTCCCATCAACACTTCGTCCGCCCCGTGGACAACACCGGTCAGAGGTTCCCCAAGTACGCGGAGCAGGCTATAGGTGAGTCACAGGACCTGAATCGAGAACTGGTTCCCCCCCACCTGCTAAACTACGGATTGAACTGAGACGTGCGACATCCGCCACGCCGATGAAGCGTCCCGGCCCGCGGATAGTTAGAGTTCCAATTCCTCGCCCGCCTGCGCGGATCCCAAGTCGCCTTCCAAGGTCCGCAGATTCGCTTCAATCTCCGCCTTCCAGCGCAGCACCTGCGCTCGGGTCTTGGTATCTCCGGTCAGTCTGGGGACCGGTCGGTTCAGGTCGAGTTCGGATTCGTTGCCTGTCCAGCGAGGCAGTAGGTTGTTAAGGCTTGAAGTTAGTTGCTCGGAGAAACGCTCAATCTCCTTTTCCGCTTCAGGTGCCTGCCATACTTCCTCGATCTGGGGATGAGCGTCACGCTCGGTCTCGAGCTGCATCTCTATCTCCTCGTCGTCTGACGGAATGTTCTGCAGCCGATCCTTGAGCCTCTCAAGCGTTTCCCTGGTGACTTTAATCTCGCGTTTCTTCATTGTTTGTAACCTCTTGGTTTGTAGCCCATTGCAGTAAGGAAAGCGCGTAGGCGTTGCCGCACACCGTGGGCGATCACGCGGGCGTTCACCTCGCTGATGTCGTGCCCAGAAGCTCCTGCATGCCAAGAGCATACCTCAGCGTAGGATAATCCCTTCAAATCATGCAGAGCGAAGATCATCCGCGCGCGCGGGTTTTCTGTCTCGAGAAACTCCTGGATCAGTCTGATCAATTCATCATACGCGGCGTCCTTCTCCGGTCCCGGCGAAGGGTCCACGATCCTCAGGGTGATATCTTCCGTATCATCCAGATCGGGCTGCCGCCGCCGCAGCTGAGGCCTGCGGTGCTTTCTAGCCCAATCCCGGACAAAGCGCATGAGCGGACTATGCCTTGGGTGGCCGAGAAAGAAATTCGAGAAAGCCCGTACAGGATCGATAGAATTGGGTTTCCCGGCCGGGGTCGTCGGATTCGCGGAATCTGCCAGGGTCATGGATTCCGGAGTTGTGACAGGCCTTTCAAGGCCAGAAGGATTCGCTACATCCACCGCGCTATCGAGGTCTGCGCGGTTCCTTGAACCCTGCCGGCGTGTCTTCTCGGCCCTGGCGGGGTCGTATTTCTGCACGAAAGGCTGCTTGAGCCCCTTCTCAAGGAAATCGAGATAGAAATCCTGCAGACAGTCACGTGTCTGCTCACGTAGTTCCATACGGATTCCTAGGCTGTGGAGGGTCGCGGTAACCTTATTTAGCAGGAATCGCGTGTTTGGCTTCGTGCACGTCCACCTCACAACGGCGTGAAGATCTTGTTCCTTCCACTCCTTTCCCGGCGTGGCCAAGATCGTGTGCATCTCGCGTGTGATGGGAGCAGGCAAGGGCATGGGTTCAGATTGCCTTTCTCCGTCCAGGGCGGACAGAACCAGAACAGATTCTGTATGGTGGATCCTCTTTCATTGCGCAACCTACAGCTCGGTTACCCGCGGACTGTCGAGCGAATCCGCAGCGACCCCGGTCTCGAGGATAGCACGGAAACGCGGGTAGTTCCTCATCAGCGAACTCAGATAATTGATCAGCACGCGGTAGAATTGGTACTGACTTATGGAGGCATCCATGAGCCAAGTGTCGGCAGATGCGATGATCTCACCGGACCTGTCATCCCAAGCAAACTTGACAAGACGAGTGCGCGCGTTGGCTGAAGCAAGGGCCTGGAAGAGCGCGGGGGCATGTGGATCAGAGGTCTGACAGAAGAGATACTCTTTCGACTGCAGCTGGAGAAAATTGCCGCCCTCTTGAATAGAGATGGAAACCTCGAAAACAGTCCGATCCCCCTTGTAGTATAGCTCGGCAGTGTCTTCATCCGAGTTGAGACAGTAGGTACTTCTCTCCTTGCACGAATCAGAGAGCCTGCGCGTGTAGAAGCGCAGATGGCTTTGGAGTTGCTCCATCGTGATTGCCATGGCTCTCTCCTCTCAGACCACACTGATTATGAGGCGGTCTCCGTCTCGTTTGCGGGTTGCGATGGCAGCACCCGGTGCGGATTCCCCAGTGACTAGCTGTCCACCGTGCTTCAGGTGGATTACGTGCACTCCGCTGAGCTCTCCCTGGGAATCGGCGATGGAGATCTGCTCACGTATGCGGTTGCGGAGGATCTCAATCAGATGCCGTACCCCAAAGCGCGCCTGCCATTCCGCAGCCAGGTGAGCGATAATTTCCTCCTCCCAGGTCAGCGAGTATCCCTTCTGTCTGGCATCGTCACCGATGCTCTCTAATTGCTGGGCCAGGATCTTCTTCACAGCTTCCCGGTCAAGGCTGTGGAATCGGAAGCGGTGGCTGATGCGGCCCAGGAACTCCAATCCAAGGCCAATGCGTCGGATCAGGTGATCCTCCAGAGCCTGGTCATCCACGGATGGGGAGGGGGGGGGCTGCTTGCCTGCCAGGAAGCCAATCTGGTCATGGTCTGTCTGGCGGCAACCGGCATTGGTGGTGAAGAGCACAAATGCGCGGCGGAAATCGAGCACATTGCCATCGACGTCTTCGCAACGACCGTCACCGATGACGCGGAGTAGGATCTCACCGACGGTCTGGCCGGCTTTCTCGAACTCGTCGAAGAGCACGACGCTTTCCGGGTAATCACGGATTCGTGAGAGAAGGCCGCCCTGGCCGCGTGCGTAACCGATGTAGCCCGGTGGAACCCCCAATAGGCGGTTTGCGGCAACGCCGGATCCCTCACCGGTGCCCTGCAAGGTGTTGCAGTCGATTCGAATCAAGCGATCCTGTCCGCCGCCGAGTATCTTGGCCAGCTGAAGAGCAGCCTCGGTCTTGCCTACGCCAGTCGGTCCGCTGAGAAGGAAGACGCCGCGAGGCCCCTGATTCCCCCGCCAATCACTCAGCCCGGACACGAAGGCCTTGGCAAGCTCCTGGACGACGTCGTCCTGCCCGACGATCGTCGCGCGTAGCTGCTGGGCCACATCGTCAACGCAGAAGGCGCGGTTTTCTGCGATGGAGTGACCCAGCGACAGCTCCAGGGCATTGATCAGAGCATCCTTGGTCAGCGCCTGTTGCGGCGGGATGCTCGAGGTGCAGCCGGCGCAGGCCACGTCCAGTAGTTGGATGGACTTGTCCGGTTGGTTCAGGTGGGGCAAGTACTCCTCGCTGAGGGTAACTACCTCCTCGAGGGGGTCATTAGAGATCTTTAGCGGAGAGTAGAATCGGAGCAGCTGCGGCTTGCGCGCCTTGAGGATGCGCAGTGTAGCTTCCCTATCTGGCGGATACAGGTACAGGCGCTCGAAGCGCCGCTCAAGGGCCTTGTCCGGCTCGATGGCGTTCCTGAAATCCGCGGGCGTAGTGGCCCCGATGCAGGTGATTCGCCCTCCGCTCAGGGCGGTCTTTATGAGCTCGTTGGCGTCCGTGAAAGGGCTGCGGGAATGAATGCCTGACTGAAAAAGGGAGTGGATCTCATCGACGAAGAGAACGACCTTGCGATGTGCCGCCAGTTGGTCGACGAGGAACTTCACGCGCTCTTCGTATTCCCCCATGGCGGAAGCACCGGCACGCAGGGCGGTGACCGACAGTTCAAAGATATCCAGATCACGTAGGTTTGCGGGCACCGCCGGATCTCTTTCGACCAGCATCCGCGAGAGCTCCAGAACGAGGGCCGTCTTTCCGGTGCCCGGTTGCCCGAGAACTATCACGTTCCTATGTTTCATCCGACTCAGGGTCCGGAACAAGGCAGTGAGGGGCTTATCGAATGCGATACGCGAAGCTTGCCTGGGGGTGCTGTAGGTCAGGAAACGCCCATAGGGATCCAACTGCTTGATGACCTTAAGTCTCTCTGGTGAGGTTCTCCAGTCTTCAGAATCAGATGTTTTCATGATCTGGACGCGGATCTGATCGAAGTCCACACCTCGTTTCTCCAATTCAGCCTCTACGGAGCGCGTGTCGAGTAGGGCGCCCAAGAGCGTTTCCGGGTCGATCTCCTCCTCGTCATCCGCGATTCTTCCCAGGGGAAGGTACAGCTCGGGGACCAGGGGTGTCTTGGCAGGATGGGTGCGGCAGGGTCTCGGTGCGCGGAAAGCGGCAGCCAGTTGCGGCAGTTTTCTTCTCAATGATTCTGAATGGACAAGCGCCGAGAGGAGCGTCACGGAATCGAGGATTCCGCCGTCCGGCACCGCCCGCTTGGCCATCTCGACCGCGGCCTGGCTTTCCGGAGTGAAGGTGGGAGTTGTCATCGAGTCCTTTCCCGTTTCATCGTGAGTTGTCGGGCAGCCTTCGCGAAGCGCCACCCATCCCGCCCCGCAACGTCTCAGCCGATAGCTGCTCCTCAGCGCAACATTATAACCCGGCCGTTGCGCTCGGGCAATGAAGGGCTACAGCTCATTGCGCTGACGGCGATCGCCCCGCAGAACGATCGCCAGATCTGCGCCGGTCCATGGTAACGTCAGGATGCGGACGTACCGGATGCCAGATACCAATCCGTAAGCTCCGGGCCTGACAGATTCCTGAGTTCCCGCTCCTGAGCCTCTCGAAGCCGGACCTTCATGTC
>JAGMDA010000265.1 GCA_023128935.1 Candidatus Eiseniibacteriota bacterium
TCGCAGGGGTCTTACTGCCATCCTGCGCCCCGTCTCGCGCGGGAAATAGTCCTCGAATTCCCTGCCATTGATCTTGATGGCTCCGGCACCGGGTATCAAGCGCACTCGAGCAACCGCGGTCTTGCGTCTCCCTGTCTTGCGGACAACCTCGTTGGTTGCCATACCTATGCCTCCTCAGATCCCGGCACGCCATCTGGCTTCTGACCGGGAAGTCCTTTGCCGTGCAGGCCGAGCCTGAGTGGAATGGGCCGCTGGGCGTCGTGAAGGTGCTCGGCGTCCCTGTAAATCCTGAGCTTTCTGATCATCTGGCGGCCGAGCCTGTTGTGGGGCAGCATGCCACGAACCGCATCCCGGATCACCTCGGCGGGTTCCCTCTTCAGCCGGTCGCGTAGGAGCGTGTGGCGATCGCCCCCGAGGTACCCACTGTGCCGGAAGTAGGTCTTCTGCCGGAGCTTCTTCCCAGTTGTGTGAATCTTCTCGGCATTGACGATCACAACGTGATCTCCTACGTCCAAGTACGGGCAGAACTCTGGCTTCCACTTGCCTCGTAGAATCGAGGCAACCTCGCTCGCCAGGCGTCCCAGCACTTGCCCATCGGCATCGACGAGATACCACTGGCGCCGGATGTCACTGCACTTTGTCGCATACGTGCCCATCGAAGAACCTCCATGCGGAACGCCCTTCCCCGCAAATCACAAAACAGATACTCTAGCCCCCGCCGGGGGCGCATGTCAAGTTCCGACCATGCTCTATTGCGGTTCAGACGTCAATGACGTCTCAAGCCTCAGATGCAGGCCCGGGGCGACTCTGCGCTGGGTCGGTTGGCGGGTTGGCCGTAGACCGGAGCGCTCACGCCCACGGGTGTCACAATTGCCGTAGACCGCCATCGAACGGCGGTTGCAGGATGCCGTGTTCCGTTATCCAACCCTTGATCAATTCTGCCGGCGTCACATCAAAAGCGGGATTCCAGACCGGAGCTGTCTTGGGGGTCACGTATTTCCCACCCAGGCAGCGCACTTCGTCGGCAGAGCGCTGTTCCACAGGAATCTCGGCCCCAGAAGGCAGATTCAGGTCAAACGTGGAAAATGGCGCCACGACATAAAAGTCCACGCCATAGCGAGCGGCGGCAACCGCGCCGCCCAGCGTGCCGATCTTGTTGGCCGTATCCCCATTGGCTGCAATGCGGTCCGCCCCTACGAGCACCAGATCGAGGCCCTCATTCGCCATCAGCCAAGCGCGGGCCCCATCGACAACCACAGTCGCCTCGATGCCTTCCCGGAGAAGCTCCCAGGCCGTGAGCCGCGCCCCCTGGAGGAGCGGACGCGTCTCGGCCACGTAGACACACGGCGCTTTGCCCCTGCGCGCGGCCTCGAACACCACGGCCAGGGCAGTGCCCAGCCCACCAGTCGCCAACCCCCCCGTGTTGCAGTGGGTCAACACGCGCGAGCCCTGCTTCAATAGGACTGCGCCTGCTTTGCCCATCGCGCGCGAGGCATCCAGATCCGCCGCGTGCAGTTCCCGCGCGGCGGTCAGAACCGCCGCCGCGGCATCCTTCAGGGATGCCCCCCGTGAACGCGCGGCGGTGAAGCAGTCCACGGCCCGATCCACCGCCCAGGCCAGATTGACCGCTGTAGGACGGATCTCGCGGATGCGCTGCGCGCTTTGGAGGAAGCGCCTCTCCGGATCCGCGGCCGCTCCCTGCCAGCTGCCCTCCGCTGCGTGTAGAGCCATCAGGGCCACGCCGTAGATCCCGGCAATCCCGATGGCCGGCGCCCCGCGGATGCGCAGGTTGAGGATGGCTTCGCAAAGACCGTCCAGATCATCCAGATCAAGATAGATCTCGGCCTCCGGCAGCCGGGTCTGGTCCAGGATCCGGATTGCTGAACCCGTCCACGCGATGGTCGCAATCATCCCGTCTCCCCAAGCAGTTCATGGATCAGGGCACGCAAGCGCGCCAGCGGCAGCCCCATCACATTGAAGTAGCAGCCCGAGACAGAGGCCACGAACATGCCCCCGATCCCCTGGATGCCGTACGCTCCGGCCTTATCGAGCGGCTCGCCAGTGGCGACATAGGCACGGATCGTATCCCCATCCAGTTCACTCATGCATACAGCCGTGCGCTCCGCGCCCGTGACGTACCTGCCGCCCCCGGCGGTAGCCAGGCATAGGCCCGTGAAGACCTCGTGCTCGTGCCCAGAAAGGAGTCGCAGATGGGCAACCGCCTCCTCGGCGTCCGCGGGCTTCTCCAGCAACTCACCATCTAGATAGACCACGGTGTCCGCGCCCACGACTACGCCGCTCTTGATGTCCCTGGCCACCGACAGCGCCTTGGCTTCGGCCTGGCGGATCGCGTAACTGGCCGGATCCTCACCAGCACGCCATCTCCCACCATCCTCGTCGGGGAAGCGAACATCGAAACGCACGCCCAGCATCTCGAGCAAGCGCGCCCGGCGCGGGGATCGCGAGGCAAGACAGAGCGGGGCGCCGCGCACACCCAGCAGCTGCTCGGATCCTTGCGGGCGATCAACAGCCTTCGAACGTCCTTTCCAGTCCCGCGTGTCGATCAGGAGGGTAACCGGCCCGTCATTGACAGACTCAACCTCCATCATCGCCTGGAAAACGCCCGTCGCCACCCGCTGTGCACTGCTCCTCAGATGGCTGACAAACCGCTCATAGAGCCGGTCCGCCTCGCCCGGATCAGCTGCGCGGCTCCAGCTGGGTCGCCTGCCCTTCACACAGTTGCCCAGGAGCGTGAACTGTGAAACGACGAGCAGCTCGCCCTGCACGTCTGCAAGGGAGAGATTCATCCGGCCATCCGGGTCATTGAAAACCCGCAGGCCGAGGCATTTGCGTGCCAGCCACTCTGCATCGGCGTCCGTATCACCCCGTGCCACTCCGAGCAGAATCAAGAAGCCGCGTCCGATGCCCGCAGGCTCCCGGCCCTCGATCCGCACCTCAGCTCTCGCCACTCTCTGCACAACAGCAATCATGGATTACAATGGGTACTCATGTCTTTGGATACGCATGTCTTTTCGCCACACAAGGAAATCGAGGCCTATAGTTCAAATGAAACCCCGCCATATACGGCCTTGCTTGTGGGCAGCCCATCGTTAAACCCGTCCATGTAGCGCCCCTCGACAAATGCCGACATCGGCGTGCCCATCACTGACAGGCGCAGCCCCACAACGCCGTGCCAACCCACCTCAGAATCCGACTGCATGGCCAGATCCAGTGGCTCGACATCCACGGCAAGATCAATCCAGTGTACGTTGACACCACCGCCCACATACCCTCGAATCGGCACGAGCGGCAGCCCAATGATTTCCAGGCGCCCAGTGGCAAAGATGGTGATGTCTTCGTAGTCGCCATCTCCAGCCCTCTTGACCTCGTCGAAGATGCCCTCGTCGAAATCGAATGACTCGCTCACATATTCGCCCGCCAGGTCGATCTCCACGATGGGAAGAACCCTAAGGGAGAGGTGGATCCCCGCCAGATTCGTACCCCCCAGATCCCCGCTGCCCTCGAAGAGGTCATCGGACACATCGGCCCAACCGTAGCGAATCCCCACAGCGCCACCTGCCCAGGCAGTGCCAGGCCCTATGAGGAGCATGAAAACAGACAGCACCCAGAACAGCTGGAGATGCGGGCGTCGCGCCATGCGCAAGACCATGCAACTCGATCTCATGGTTTTCCTCCTTGAACGTTGCGGGATCCACCCCCATCAATGTCCACAAGCGTGCCGGACCGCTCGACCAGCCTCACCCCCCGAACCTTGCGGATCGCATCCAGCACGCGACGCAGATTCCTCACATTCTTGATCTCCAGCACGAACTCCCCCCGCGCGTCTCCTGCTTCCCCCGACGACATGGAGCCGTGGCGCATGGTCGTCCCCAGGCGGGAGATCGCGGAAGCCACATCGACCAGGAAATTCGGTCTGTCATAGCCATGGACGATCAAGCGAACCAGGAAATGCTGATCGCGTTCGACATCCCACTCCACCTCGATCCGCCGTTCGGGCTCAATGCGGTCCGCAAATGTATTGGGGCAGTCCACGCGGTGGACTGAGATAC
>JAGMDA010000266.1 GCA_023128935.1 Candidatus Eiseniibacteriota bacterium
CTATTCCTCGGAGGTCATAACCGACAGCCTCGGACACATCGGCTCGGATCACTATGCTGTCTTCTCCACGTACAGGCGCCCGTCGCCTGCCGCGGTGGAT
This sequence comes from Candidatus Eiseniibacteriota bacterium, assembly GCA_023128935.1. GTDB lineage: Bacteria > Eisenbacteria > RBG-16-71-46 > CAIMUX01 > WJJG01 > DAOVQB01. The sequence continues at coordinate 101 of JAGMDA010000266.1, forward strand.
GTGGGCGAATCAGCGCAAGGGCGATGTCACCTGTGGGCACTGCCGAACCCAGCATTCGACGGATGCCACATCAAGTACAGACTCGACGCCACGGCACCACTCAAGCTGCAGATCTACTCGGTGAGCGGTCGACTCGTTCGCATCCTTGCGGAAGGATGGCGGGCGTCAGGGACATACGATCTGTACTGGGATGGAAGGGATGAGACCGGAAGACCCGAGCCGGCTGGCACTTACTATCTTGTTCTTAAGAGTCCCTTGGGCAGCCGATCCGTGCGGGTCGTGAATTGCCCAATCGCCCCCTGAAAACCTCGAGAGATCGGATCTACAGATCCTCCGAAGAGACCGCCGACGAATGAACTTCTTCACCTCCAAGGCGATCACTGCTATTCTACTGGCGATGGTAATCTATCGCAAGCGGCAGAGAGAGGACCTCTCACTATGAGTTCCCGATCTACGATATCAAGAAGAGTTGCGGGGATCGCCAAGTCGGCCATCCACGAGATGACCCGCCTATCGAGTCAGATGGAGGATGTCGCCTTCCTCTCATGGGCAAAGCCGACCACCGACACGCCGGGGCATATCAAAGAGGCTGCTATCGCGGCGATCAGCAAGGGCCTCGTCGGCGGGTACTCCACCACCGCCGGCCTACCTGAGCTGCGCCACGAGATCGTCAAGAAGCTCCGACGAGACAATCGCATCGACGCCAATGCCTCTCAGATCATCGTCACTGTCGGTGCGATCGAGGGATTATCGGCCGCTGTCATGGCCGTGGCCGACCCCGGAGACGAAGTCATCCTGCCCACCCCCACATACTCCACGCATATCCGTCAAGTCGTCCTGGCCTCAGCCAGGCCCGTTCTCGTAGCATGTGTGGAGGAGCAAGGTTTCGACCTGGATATCGCAGCGATCAAGAAGGCCATTACACCTAAGACGCGCGCCTTTTTGTATTGCTCTCCGAGCAACCCGACCGGCACTGTTTTCTCTGAAGAGCAGCTTCGACAGCTCGCCGCCATCGCCATGGAGCACAACCTGGCAGTCATTACCGACGAAGCCTACGAGTACTTCACCTTCGACGGTCGGGAACACTTCAGCATCGGCTCGATCCCCGAGATCAAGAAGAATGTGATCAGCTGCTTCACCTTCACCAAAACCTTTGCCATGACAGGATGGCGGATCGGGTATCTGCACGCCGATGAGGAAATGGTGAAACAAGTCACCAAGGCCCATATCCCCTTCGCTATTTGCGCGCCGACGGTGTCGCAGTACGCAGCTCTAGCCGCATTACAGGGCCCTCAGGATTGCATCGCGGCATTCAGAGATCATTACCTTGCGACCAGAAATCTGATGTGCGAGCGCTTGGACAACCTGAAATCAATCTTTGACTATCAGAAGCCCGCAGGATCCTACCTCATGTTCCCTAGGATCCTCGTCAAGGAAGGACGAGACTCCGCAGCCTTCTGCAAGACAATGCTCCGGGAAGCCAGTGTCTCGACCACACCTGGCGTTGCCTTTGGTCCCACAGGAGAGGGTCATCTCAGGATGTCCTTCTGTGTTCCGGAAGACACGATCAACAAGGCCTTCGATAGAATGGACGCGTACTTCAAGGCTTAGGGAACCTCCCGCACTGAGCGCGTGGGGATCAACACGACATGGAGAGCAACGTACAGAGCATCGCCTTTGGTCCCGTGCCCTCCCGCCGGCTGGGGCAAAGCCTCGGCATCAACAATATCCCGCCCAAGATTTGCTCATACTCCTGCCTATACTGCCAGGTCGGGCGCACGTTGAAGCTGCAGGCGGCGCGCCGCGCATTCTACGATCCGCAAGAGATACTCAGGGAGGTCAGGCGGAAGGTAGATGGCGCGCGGCAGAGCAACCAGCAGATCGACTATCTGACGTTTGTCTCTGACGGAGAGCCGACCCTGGACATCAGCCTGGGCCAGGCAATTGATCTCCTCAGGCCCTTGGGGATCAGGATCGCCGTGATTACCAATGCTTCCCTCATCTGGCAGGCAGATGTCCGCAGTGACCTCGCCAGAGCAGATTGGGTCTCGGTCAAGGTGGACTCCGTCGATGAGAGGATTTGGCGCAAGGTGAACCGGCCCTACGGGCCGCTCCGGCTGGACGCAATTCTGAACGGCATCACCGAGTTCGCGGAGTCCTTTCGCGGAGAGATCGCCACGGAAACGATGCTGATCAATGGATTCAATGATCATACGGATGCTATCCAAGAGGTCGCGGGCTTTCTCGCACAGATCTCGCCCACCAGAGCGTATCTATCCGTACCCACGAGACCGCCGGCCGAGAAACGCGTGCAGCCTCCCGATGCGGAAACGCTCAACAGGGCATATCAGATTCTGCGCAAGCGGCTTGGGAATGTCGAGTATCTCATCGGCTATGAAGGAAACGCCTTCGCATCTACCGGCGATGTCGAACACGACCTCCTGAGCATCACTGCCGTGCATCCCATGCGAAAGGATGCCGTGGAGCTACTTCTTTCCAAATCCGGGGCAGATTGGTCCGCCGTTCAGCAACTTGTTAGTGGGCACTACCTGGAAGAGGTCGAATACGACGGCTTCAAATTCTATGTCAGGAAAATGCCCCCCAGGGGCTGATTGCCAGGGCTGCTACTGGCAACAATGCGTGTACCGTTTGTTCTCTGCCGAACGCACCACGGGCATATGCCGCGTAGTGTGCCATCCTAATCCCAGTGCTCGTAGCGCACGATGTGCTCTAGCGGCAAGCGTTGCTTCTCCTGGCGCGAAGGGTCTTGCGGATAGCCTATGGCCAGCAGCTCTACCACCCGGATCTCTGGCGGGATGCGGAGGATCTGCTTGGCCTCCTCTTCATGGAACGCGCCGATCCAACACGTGCCCAGGCCTTCCTCCACGGCACAAAGGGTGATGTGATCGATTGCGATGGCGACATCGATCGTATAACAGGGCTGCCCGCAGGCCATGAGATGGCTGTCTGTCTCGGCGCAGCAAGCCAGGACCACTGGAGCCTCGGCGACGAACGCCTGCCGGCAAGCCGCCTCGGCCATTTGCTTGCGCGTATCCGGGTCGCGGACTACCACGAAGCGCCACTCCTGCCGGTTGCTGGCCGACGGTGCGATGCGCGCTGCTTCGAGCAATCGCGTCATGACTGCCTCCGGCACGTCCTTCCGCTGAAAGGCACGCACGCTCTTGCGTAGCGAGATGATCTCATAGATATTCAGGGCTCTCCTCCTTTCGATTGAGTCCGCGGCGGCGGCCAGCACACCCTAGCAACTGCCCAGCTGACCTGCCCGGCCTCTTTGTACCATCCCTAGATCTGGACCGCCAGTGATTATCGTTGAACCAACCGCGATCGGTGCTGGAGGCCTGCACGTGCCAGCTAGTACAATACGTACCAGTCCGGCCGATCAGCATCGCCACCTCATCTTCGCTTGCAGGGTCCCTTCACCAACGGTATGATGCCCTCGAACGATAAACAGCCAGAGCGTCATGCGTAATGCGGGTTAGGTGCCCCCCAAGAGTGGAAAGGGGAAATAAAGATATGCTTAGAGAAGTCCACGAGCACGTCGTAAGCGAACTCCAGCAGAGTGCGCGGACAGACACAGTATTCGTCGTGACGGCCGTGCTGTTCAACCTCATTGTGATGGGAATCAATTGGGGGGTAGCGTCGGAGTCGGGTGACAGCGGGCACCCTCTACAGAACGACTGTATCCTAGGCATACTCATTATTGCCACGATCCTCATCAATTCATTTGCTGTTAGGGCCTTGCTTGCTGGTCGCGACACCCGCAACAAGCTTATCTCCGGTCTTGTCGCGATGTACAGAGACAACGACGTGGACAAGTACTATGACGCAAGCCTGCTGGACACCTATGGGACACGATACATGTTGTTCCTCGCCGTTCTGGTCAGTTTGGCGGCCATATCGATAATTGTGCCTTTACTCGCAAGATTATTGGGCTAGCAGATATCTACAGATGGGGACCGTTCTCAGGGGTTGCGCGGCACGAAGACGAAATGATACTCGCCCTTCTGCCATACGATAGAGCCTATCGAATCCTGCTCGCTCGCCGGCGGGCAGCGGCCTGAACCGTATGGGGCTATTGGGCAGTATATTGCCAATGCAGTATCCGATATAATGACTTTGCCTCTGTGAACCGATAACCTTGATCTATGGAGGAACCCACCATGTTTCCTCATCAGCCTCAATCGCTGGGTTACCGCACAAATAGTATATTGATGATTCTCGCACTCCTGATTCCCCTCATCGGGATTTTTGGAAACCCCGCGCAAGCCGATATCCTCTTCTGGCCCGCCCGATTGGACTTCGCGGTGGGCGATGAACCTCAGCACGTTGCGATCGCCGATCTCAACGGGGATGAAGTGACCGACCTCGCTGTAGCCAGCTATGACTCCGACGAGGTCGCAGTGCTCCTGGGTGCGGGGGATTACGCCGGTTGTGATGGCGGTGGATCTACGCTGACGATCTCTGGATTCGCTCTGGCTGCACCCAATCCCATGGGGATGCTCACTACAATCAGGTTTGATCTACCGCATGTAGGCAGAACCAAGCTTTGGATAGTGGATGCATGCGGGCGCCTGGTGGAGCCACTCCTCGATCAGACGCTTGCGGCGGGACCTCATTGCGTAGTGTGGAACGCGTCCCAAGGTGGCGGCAGGCACACAGGGGCACGCGTCGGCATTATATAAGGAATCCCCAATCCACCCCGGCCCCGATATCTGTTACAATCGTTGCCTAAAGCACTGTGTTTGTGATCGGATTCCATTGATCCCGATCAGTCCCGATCCGGAGGTCATGATGTCAAAACGCCATGAAGCCCTATTCCCACTCACACTGCTCAGTGCCGTTTTGATCATCTCGCTGCCCGCACTCGGCGGCACGGCAAGGGCATCGAGCTGGGAGACCGTCCCGGCCGGCGCAGCAGGCTCCGGCTTGCTCGAGCAATGCCCCATCAGTGAGACGCAGGATGCGCATGCCGGACCCCGCGCCATCCAGGGAGAACGGGATCAGCCGCCCTACCAGTCCGGCTGGCCTCAGACGATGGGTTACCATCCCACTTTCAGACCCGCGGGTGTTTTGCTCGCCGACCTGGACGGGGACGGCGACTTAGAAATCCTCTCTGGCTCGACCGATCAGTTCTTCTATGTGTGGCAGCACGACGGAACTCTTATGCCGGGCTGGCCGGTGAATCTTGGAGGCATGATCCAGTCCAAGGCGGCGGCTGCCGATCTCGACGGGGACGGTGACCTCGAGATCATCGTCAACACCCGGGCGGGACAGTTGCACGTCCTGCATCACGACGGCACGACGCTGAGTGGCTGGCCGCAGCCCTCCGGTATGACGGGCGGCTTCAGAGCGCCGACAGTTTACGACCTCGATAACGACGGCATCCCCGAGCTGATGATCGGCGGCGCAACGCAGGTAACGGCCTGGCGGGTCGACGGGAGTGTCATGCCGGGCTTCCCTCAACCTGTGGGGGCCACCATTACATCTACACTGGCCGTGGGGGATATCACCGGCGACGGTCTTCCCGAGATCTTCGCGGAAAGTCTTAACGGACTTCTCTACTCCTTCCAGATCGACGGCACGACGACTCCCGGATGGCCCGCCAACTTTGGCCTTTCCAACTCCTACGCCGCCCCCTCCATCGGGGATCTCGACGGGGATGGGCAGTGCGAGGTGCTGGTGGCGGGCTACCAGATCGTGAATCATATCGGGGTCTTCGCTTACAATGGGGACGGAACTCTTGTTGCCGGCTTCCCGATCAACTACCCCGGCTCTCAGAGCTACAGCTGTCCCGTCCTGGCTGACGCCGACTCTGACGGCGACCTGGAAATCTGGCACGTCACTAAGGGCAGTAGTGTGCCGCACGTTTACGCCTGGGATCATACCGGTGTCATCCTCCCCGGCTGGCCCATAACCATCGATCCGAACACCGAGGGCTCGCCCATCGTGGCGGATCTCGACGGCGATCCCGGACTCGAAGCCGCTGTCGCCGACAATGTGCATTACGGCGTCATCCACGGTTTCGAGCTGGATGGAACAGTCACGGCGGATTTCCCAATTGACAAGCTCGGCGGCTGCGGGCCCAACGGTCCCGAGGTGGGAGATATCGACGGGGATGGAGACTTGGAGTTGGCCTTTGTCGGGATGACGGCCCAGGTATCGATCTGGGACCTCCCTGTGGCCTACCATGAGCCGACCACCGGCTGGGGAGCACTCTTCCACGACGACTGGAATACTAACCAGTACGGCTTCGTGCCGCCCGTGGATCCCGCAGCAGTGGCCTCCGAAGTCCCGAACATCAAACCACGGCTACTGGCCCATCCCAATCCCTTCACCCCCCGAACGACGCTCAGCTTCTCTCTCGACGAGGCCACTTGTGGCTCCTTAGGTCTCTTCGATGTCAATGGCAGGCAGGTGGCGACACTGCTGACAGGCAAGTTGGCTGCGGGGACACAAACGTGCATATGGGATGCGAAGGGAGCGGCCAGCGGCGCTTACCTGGCAAAGCTGGAAACCGCACGGGGCTGCACTTCGCTACGCTTGGTGCTCTTGAAATAGGACCCCTCATCATGAGCCGACGGGCCATGAGCCCAGCGGTTCCGTCGCGTAATGGCGGGAGATTGCCGGTCCGCACATAGATCCGCCGCGCACGACTCTCGGTCGTCGCGTCGATATTGACCCTCCGGGATGATCTGCTTGGAGGTCGCGATTGACCCGGTGACGCACGTGGCCACCGTGACCAATCCTGGGTGTAGCGCCCCCGAGGACATCACCTTCACGGCGTTCGTGGTGCCCTGCAGTATCCGGTTCCCAGCCCCATGACAACGACAACGAGTATCATCTACTCGATTCCGCCTGGCGCTCTTTCGTCAGAAGTCACGCTGGCGGTCTACGACGTCACTGGGCATCTGGTTCGGACGCTGGTGAATGAGAGCGCGGCAGCGAACACTGCCAGCCTCACGTGGAACGGAACGAATGATAAGGGGCTGCCGGTTTCCAGTGGAACCTACTTCTTCCAGCTGGATTGGAACGGAAAGCATGTGAACAGGCGCGTGGTTCTGCTCAGATAGAGATCGGGTGTTACCAGCCAGTCCGGTAACTGCTGCCTTCGGCCGCGCGTTCGAGCATTTCCTGCTCAATGAAGTGCGTGCACTCCGCGCGTTCCGACTTGCCCAAGTGCCCCTTGACCCTACCGTCGGAACATGGCCTTGATCCCGCCCCATGTGCTTTCGGTGACGGGCGTCCCCCCGCAGCCGACCGCCCAGGCGCCGATCAGATCACATTCGGGATTGGGGGGAGAGAACGGCGCGCACGGTGACAACTCGTGCAGTGCGAAGTCCCCGTTCTCTGGGTCGCAAAACAATGGGTCCTCGGAGATATTGCCGTTGATGCCGTACTGGCTGGCGTAGCCCCCGATCCAGTCCCCACCCTCGTTGCCGCAGAAATCGCAGCAAGAGAGGGCGACGTTACTCCACGAGTAGAGCGCCGGACCCAAGGTGCTAAAGGCGACGATCGTGTTAGTGACAGTGGACGGGTCGTCGCTGAGAATCAGCGTGCCTCCGGAAGCCGCGTTTCCGTAGAAGGTGCATTCCGCCACATGAGCTGTGCTGCTCTTGCCCACTTCAACCGCCGCGGCCCACTGGTCAGATGAGTTGCCGACGAACGTGCAGCCCTCGATCGTTCCCTGGCACCCGGCGAACAGGCAAACACAGCCGGCTTCGATTGCGCTGTTCTCTTGGTAGAGACAGTCGCGCAATGCGACTTCGCAACCCATGATGAAATCCGTTGCCCCGCCATGGGACGCGGTATTGTGAGTGAAGGTGCAGCAGTCGACTGTGATGACCGCCGCGCGGGCGCGGATGGCGCCCCCACTCTGCTCAGCAGTGTTGTCGCTGAATGTACAGTGCTCGATGGTCAGTGTAGCTTCCTCGCAGCAGATGCCTCCACCCTCGAAGGCCGTGTTGGAGGTGAAGTGGCAGTTGGTAAAGGTGAGCCAGCTGCTTTCGATACACAGGGCGGCCGCACCGCTGTTATCTGTCAGGATGCAGTCGATGACGACTGGCGCGCTTTCGCCCTCGCAGCGGATACCCCCGCCCCTCGATTCGATCGGAGCCCAGCCGTGCATGATTGTCACGCCACTCAGCCTGGAGTTGTTCTGCTCACCGGAGTAAAAGTGGAACGCGCGGTGCGGTGTGGCTGCGCTGCCTTCACAGTCGATGATGCAGCCCGCGGCGTTTCCGCTTTGTGAGCGAACGGTGATCGCTTTGCCCAGGTAGTCGATGTCCCGGTTGCCATCCCCGGTGAAGATTCCATCGGTCAGTTCGATGATATCTCCGTCCACTGCCGCATCGATGGCAGCCTGAATGGTTGGATAGTCGCCTGTGCCATCCGGCCGCACCGTATAGGTTTCTGCACCGGCCATACCGGCCCCAAACAGAACTCCACAGCACAGTACCAGCACTAAAGCTCTCATGGCTGTACCTCCTGTTGGTGTTCTTCCCATTTGGCCCCTATTCCACCTCACCTCTTCATGAGCCGAATTCTTTCGCTCCGATCAACCACCCTAGTTATGACAGCAATTGCCCCACGAGGACAAGTCGCCGAAGCACCACGCTCCCTCTCAACGGAAAGTGAGAGGACATATGCCCCTATCGCACAAGCACGATCCGCGCCGAGCGCTGCTGATCAGCCACCTGCACCCGCGCCCAGTAGACGCCCGCGGCGGCTGGATTGCCGGCAACATCCCGCCCGTCCCAAGTGAGCGGATGCTGCCCGGCTGGCAATGGGCCGTCGATCAGTGTGCGGAGCCGGCGCCCGGCGGCATCATAGATGTACACCCGTGCCTGCTCCGCTCGCGGCAGGTCCAGCAGTAGGGTCGTGCGGTCCACCGCGGGGTTGGGAAGCGCCGGATGGAGCCGCAGCACTCGGGTAGACGCTTGATCGCCGACCGCGGAGAATTCCAGGAACAGCTGCACATCATCAATGTACCAGCCCTCCTGCGTCACCGCCTCGTCGGTGGCGAAGACGAAACGGATGCGCGCGCTGCCCGCGTAGGCCGCGAGGCCGAAGGAAACCTCTTCCCAGTTGTGCGACCCGCTGAAAACGGGCGTGTCCTCCGGCAGTGGGTTGCTGCCCGGGCGCATCAGGTAGGGATAGCCGCCCTCGGGTGTGATCTGCTCCCACGCGCCGCCGTCGATCGAGATCTCAACTAGTCCGCCGTCGTAGCAGTAGCCTGGGTTGGCCGCACTGACCTCCGCATCGATCCAGTGCCAGACGGTGAGCCAGGAGTTCCCGGGGAGGGTGAACGGGGAGGATTCAAGCATCGC
>JAGMDA010000267.1 GCA_023128935.1 Candidatus Eiseniibacteriota bacterium
CAGTTGGCCGGGACCGTTGGGACAGGCCGCTGCGGGCGCGAGAGGTTCCATCTGAATTGCCGGAGCGTTGGGACTGGCGCGAGAAGGCAGGGCTCACGCCCACCCGGGACCAAAAGTACTGCGGCAGCTGCTGGGCATTCGCCGCTGCGGGAGCAGTCGAGGCACTCCTGAAGATCTACGGCGATCAGGAGGAGTTTGATCTCTCAGAGCAACACGCGATCAACTGCAACGCCAATAATTATGGTTGTGCTGGGGGCTGGATGACTTCCGCTTACCGCCTTTGGCGGGACGCTGGTGCATTCCTTGAGGCGCAGATCCCATACACCGGTGCGGACACCCAACCGTGCTATACGGAAGGCTATGATCCCGTAACATCTGTCATTCACTGGAGCTGCGTTCCTGGAGAACGGAGCGCACTGCAGCAGGCCCTGCTCGTTTCGCCCCTGGCAGTTGCCATGCGAGCCTATCCCGACTTCCAGCATTACAAGGGCGGCATCTACGAGCATGACGGAAGCGATCACGTTAACCACGCAGTCCTACTAGTTGGCTGGGACGATGCACTGGGCGCATGGATCATCAAGAACAGCTGGGGCAACGGGTGGGGTGAATCTGGATTTGCGCACGTGGCCTACGACTGCTGCCGGTTGGGCTCCTATGCGCACAGCGTGCGCATCCCAGTGAGTAATCCGGTGTGGATCCATCACACTGCACTTGGCGACACACTTGCCGCGGGAGAGCGGCTCGGCATTGATGCCTGTGTCAGTTCACTGGATCTGCCCCTGGACCATTCCTCGGTCGTTCTCTGTTTCGATCCTGGGACGGGGATCGAGACGATCGCCATGGATGCGTTGTCGGCTACCAGTACCGCAGGGATCTACCACGCGACATTGCCCGCCTTCGAGGTCGGTACCACCATTCGCTATTACCTCCAGGCCTGCGACACCAGCGGCGTCATGCGCACATTGCCGTCCTACGGAGAAAGTGCGCCGTTTGAGTTTCGGATTCTGCGCCGGGCCTTTGCAGCCAGTTTTGAGGTCCAATCCGACTGGACCATGGGAGTAGAGGGCGATGATGCCACTGCGGGGACCTGGGAATGGGGGGTGCCTGAGAAGACGGTTGATGAGCGGGGAAGTCTCATTCAACCCGGCGAGGACCACACGCCGGATGGTACCTGCTGCGCGGTCACGGGGCGCCTGGCAGGAGCCGATGCTACCAGTCATGACGTCGATGAAGGCCATACGACCTTGCAGAGCCCAGTCTTGACCCTGGGGTCTCTGGATAGCGCAACGCTGCGCTTCTGGGTCTGGTTCACGAACCAGCGCGGCCCCTACCCCTGGGAGGATCCACTGATTGTCCAGGCCAGCAACAACCGGGGGGATACATGGGTTACACTCCTTGAGACCTGCATTGGGGCCTGCAAGTGGCGCCAGTTCACGATCCGTCTAGACAGCCTGCTGAATCTGACAAACGATTTTCAGCTCCGCTTCGTCGTCACGGACCGGTTTAACGAATCAACTGTGGAGGCCCTGATCGATGATGTTGAGATTCTGACAGCAACCCCCGCCACCGCCAAGGCGAAGGACCCACCTGAGGGCGACCTGATGACACCCGATGAGCCGCCTGCGAGGGTCACGCTACGGATGAGACCCAATCCCATGCATAGCGAGGTGCGTCTTGCGCTGGCGCTTCCCGCGCCCTGTCATGTGAAGGTCGAGGTGTTCGACGCTGCGGGGCGGCGAGTTAATACGCTCTGGGAGGGCAGAATGCCAGGCGGACTCAATGAAATCGTCTGGGATCGGCGCCAGGCGGACAACAGCCGCGCGGCATCCGGCCGGTATTGGGTCCGCATCGCATCTGGCGAGGTCACCCTTTCACGTCCCCTGACCATTTTGTAGTATGCCGCCTGATCCGGCTCATGATGATTGATCCCGCCGGGCCATCGCTGCACAATACTAACCGTCTTGTCATGGAAACTATTGCGGAATACTAAGGAGAGCGCTCATGCCTGTCTCGCCCGGCGAGTTTCGCCACGATCCGGAGATTCCCTACAGCGTCCACGTGATCGAGAATCCGTCCCAGGAGGATCTCAGGGCGCTATCTCAATACCACACACCGCACATCTACCAGTCGAAGTACGGCAACCTAAACCGCATTACGCGCTGCAAGGCCCGCATGGCCCAGAGCACCTATATCATCGCTCCGATCGCCGAACAGGGCTTCTACTCATCTAAGGTGATGCTGCCGGATCGAGCCGCACGCCTTATTCACTATCAGCGGGAGTACATCGAGCGCTTGGGAACACTGCTCCGTATCGATGGCTACCAGGGGTACGGCCCGAGAGCCACGGCAGTCCAATGGCTCTACACACCGGAGGGCGCGAATCTTGCCGGCATGCAGCAGGTTCTCTCCTTCCCGCGGAGCGCTATGGAAACCAAGCAACAGCAGGAGCAACCGTTCCGTCCGCACCTGCGAGTGATCATGACTCCCGGCTGTCTTTCAAAGGAAACCCCCGGGGAGATAGCCGTCATCGTGGACCTGGAACGCTGGACTACCTATGTCTTGGGCTCCGATTACTTCGGCGAAAGCAAGAAGGGCATGCTCCGGATGCTCAACGAGTATGTCTATCAGCTCGGCGGGCTGGTCCTCCACGCCGGCGCCAAGGCCGTGACCATCGATGGCCGCCGGGTGATGGTGGCTATCATGGGCTTGAGTGGCACCGGCAAGACGACCACTACATTCAGTCATCAGGGTGACCTCACCGAACCGATCCAGGATGACATGATCTGTCTCTGGCCCGACGGGCAGTGTACGGTCACTGAGAATGGCTGCTTTGCGAAGATCTACGGCTTGCGCGAGGATGCCGAGCCTGTCATCTATCGCGGTACGATCCATCGCGACGCATGGGTAGAGAACGGCTATCTGGACAAGGAGATGGACTACGATTTCTCCAAAAACATCCTTTCACCAGATGAGGTCAACCGGTGGCGCGTAGCCTTGCTCCACACCGGCGCACAGCTCAGCAACCTGGAGGCCTATGTCAGTGGGGAAGTGAAGATCGAGGACATCCTCGACAACTATGGCGTTCCGCAAGACGGTTGGGACTTCATCCAGTGGACGCAGAACGGACGCTCGATCATCCCGATGGCGGCCATCGAGAGCGCGGTAGGCATGGACCATGTCCCCGCCGTCGAGTCCCTCGGGATGCTCAACCGCGACGAGGGCCCGAACGCTGCCACGCCTGGCGTGATCCGTTTTACCTCTCCCGAACAGGCGGCCGCCTACTTCATGCTGGGCGAGACCTCAATGACATCCGCAGCCGGCAAAGAGAGGGGCAAGACCCGCTCCCCGTTCACCCAACCGTTCTTTCCCCGCGCTCCCTACCTGCAGGCCAAGCGGTTTGAAAAGTTGGCAGCCCACATGCCTGACCTACAACTCTGGCTGATGAACACCGGCTACGTCGGTGGTGATCAGAAGGATGTCGACGCGGGCACCGCTCTCAAAGTGAAGATCCGGCACTCCTCGGCCATGCTGGAGGCTCTGCTTGGAAACCGGATTGCTTGGAAGAAAGATCGCGACTTCGGCTATGAGATTGTGGACACCGCTGATTCCAGGAACGCGCCGCTGCTGGAAAAGGTCCCAGATGAAATCCTCAATCCAGTTCTCTTCTTCAATCGGCGAGGGCAACAGGGCCAGTACCGGGAGTGGGTGGAACAAATGAAGGAGGATCGCTGGAACTATCTGCTCAAGCTGGGCGTCGATGAAGAGATCCTGCATCAGGTTCACACATACACGGGTCTGTAGGAGCTGACCGGTTCTTGGTCGCGAGGCTCAATGCAGCACCGTAGGAAGCCCAGCGCGTCTGTTCTGCAACCGCCGGCGCCGAATTCGGCAGCCCTCTACGGCGAGTCTTCCGGCCGCGCTCCGAGCACTTCCTCCATCCCATAGAAACCTGCAGGCTGTCCGACAATGAACTCAAGGGCAGCCAGAACACCGGAAACAAATGCCCCCCGATTGTCGGCAATGTGCGTTAGTATCAATCGCTCTCCGGGTCCGGCAAAGATCACATGGTGCTCGCCTACCACGTCCCCACCCCGCAGCGCATGCACGCCCAGCTCCTGGCCAGAACGCTTTCCGGTTCGTCCCGACCGCCCGTGCCGCAGCTCCAACTTGCTGCGTTCCTCCCGTAGGATGCCGGCCAGCCTCAGTGCTGTACCGCTAGGTGCATCCTGCTTGCGGCGATGGTGCATCTCCATGATCTCAGTGTCGTACGTCCCTGGCAAGTTGCGCGCTGCTGTACGCGTGAGCGCGCCCATTACGGTCATGCCCATTGACATATTGCTGGCAAAGAGCAGCGGGATGGATTTGGCCGCTTCATGAAGCGCATCGATCTGTGTTCCCTCCAGACCCGTTGTGCCCGTGACAAAGGCAGTGGCCTTCTCGACGGCGATGCCGGCGTGCTTGACTGTTCCCTGCGGGGTGGTGAAATCGACGATCACGTCACAGGCAGTAAAGTGCATGCGAAGGTCGTCTTGGAGGATCACGCTGTTGATCATCGCTCCAAGTTCGGGATGGTCCGGCCGTTCGATCGCGAGAACGAGCTTCATCTCCGCCGCGGCGTCCACGGCACTCGAAATCTCGCGCCCCATCCGACCGGCGGCCCCACAGAGGGCGACACGGATCATGACAAATCTCCTCTCATCGGGTTCGCGGGAAACAGGCACCCGGATAGGCCGGCCACTGAAGACAGCATGCCTCCTGACTGCAGGCTGTTCACGCCCGGGATCTAGATGCATCGCCGCGGCGCTTGCTACCCTTACCGCGCAGCAGGCTGTAGTTGGCCATGGCCTTCACGAGCTCCTCGATGTTGGACTCCCGCATGCGCACCAGTGGCAGTCTGGGCCCGCCAACGTCGAACCCCAGGATGTTCAGCGCCTCCTTGACCGGCGCAGGGTTGGTCTCGAGAAAGAGCGCTCGCGCCAAGGGTAGCAGTTGCAGGTGCCACCGCCGGGCCGTCTCGATGTCACCAGCGCGGAAGGCTGCGATCATCGCCAACACATCCTTGGGTACGATGTTGCCCAACACCGAGATCACGCCAGTCCCGCCGACACAGAGCATCGGAAAGATCAGCGCATCCTCACCCGCAAGCACCGCGATCCGTTCCCCGCACAGTTGCAGAATCCAGGAGGCCTGCTCGAGGCTTCCACTGGCCTCCTTGACCGCGTGGATCATCTCTTCATCGGCGAGTCGACCCACCGTCTCGGGCAGCATATTGACCCCCGTCCGGCCCGGAACATTGTAGAGCACAAGTGGGACGGGACTCTCCCGGGCAATGGACTGGAAGTGTGCAATGAGCCCTTCCTGTGTTGGCTTGTTATAGTAGGGGGTGATGACCAGGGCCCCGTCCACGCCCAATCCAGCCAGTCGCTTCACGTTGTCGATGCTCTGGGCCGTCGAGTTCGTTCCGACCCCAGCGATCACCTGAATGCGGCCCTTAGCCTCCTCGGCCACGATCTGGATAACGCGGAAATGCTCATCCCAGCCCTTCATGGCCGGGTTCTCGCCGGTGGTTCCGCACGGCACCAAGCCGTCTGTCCCGGCCTCAACGTGGAAGTTCACCAGCTCGCGGAGCTTCTCTTCATTGAGCGAACCATCCACCTTGAAGGGCGTCACCAGCGCAACATAGAGACCACTAAACATCGCTTTCCTCCTCGCAGCCGCCAGTGGGTCCCGGGGTCCTCGGCTGACGTGGACAACAGACAGTGGCACGATACGCGGCGTTGCATCACCGGGCAAGATGGAAGCCCAATTGCAAGCTGCTGTCTGTGCTGCTTTTGACCCTAGGTGAACGGTCACGCAAATCCACGCCGCGGTCCGGGCAGAAGTTCAAGCCCTATTGACACTGGCACTATCCTGCCTATATACTATATCTATTGTGGTTTAGAACGTGTTGGTATCAGTGGTTCCGGCATGGAGAATCATGGCTGAGTTCGACCAGAGCCTCCGGGGCCTCCGGGGCCTCCGGGGCCTCCGGGGCCTCCGGGACCTCCGGGGCCTCCGGGGCCTCCGGGGCCTCCGTTGTTTCCGTGCAACCGGTGGCGGCGTGAGGTTCTCAGTTCAGACTCATCGAAAGGCGGTGCATCATGAGGCAAGCTCTCTTTCTCTCTCTGGTTCCCTTCTTGATTACTTCATTCTTGGGCGTTCTCGCCCCGCAGGGGGCTGAGGCTGCAGTGATCCACCAGGGACTCTCGCGCCAATTGGAGTCCCTGGAAGAGAACGATCTGGTTTCGATCATCCTGATCATGCGGGATCAGGCCCCGATCGCTGCCATCAATGAAGAACTCAAGAGGGAGCGGGCAACCCGGTCGGTCCGTCATGAACGCGTCGTGATCGCGCTGCATGAGGCCAACTCATCCCAGGCCGATCTGCTTGCCACGCTGGCTGAAAACCAGAGCCGCGGGGAGGTTGCGGGTTTCACAAGCTACTGGATTGCCAACCTGGTTGTGGCCCAGGTGACAAAGGCCTATGTCTACGTGCTCGCTGAGCGCAACGACATTGCGGCGATCGAATCCAACTTCACACCCGCACTGATCGCGCCCGTCGAGGAGGTCTCCGGTGCTCCCGGCGAACCCCATCGCGGCATCGGTATCACCCCGGGTCTGCGCGCCATCAACGCGGACAGCGTCTGGAGTGAGCTGGGTATCACCGGCGCCGGGCGGCTCATTGGTGGATTGGATACGGGGGTTGATGGGGAACATCCCGCACTGGCGGACCGCTGGCGCGGGGCTTGCGGTCACCCGGCCGGCGAGTGCTGGCTCAATCTAATCGATAATGGTCATCCCGACTTCCCCTACGATACAGGCCAACATGGGACACATACGATGGGCACCATGACCGGGCTCGGCGAAGCCACAGGCGATACCATCGGTGTCGCCTGGGGCGCCCTCTGGATTGCCTGTGACGCCATCGGCCAGGTCGTGAACCCCGATTTTGACAATGACATCATCACGGCCTTCCAGTGGTTTGCGGATCCCGACGGAGATCCCAGCACCACAGACGATGTGCCCGATGTTGTGCAGAATTCCTGGGGCGTCTGCGAGCAGTTCCCCGGCTACGTCGACTGCGACACTCGCTGGTGGGATGTGATCGACCACTGCGAGGCAGCCGGTGTGGTTGTCTGCTGGTCGGCGGGCAACGAAGGCTCTGCGCCCCAAACGATCCGTTCCCCCGCTGATCGCAACACGACTCCAACAAATGCCTTCTCCGTAGGCGCAGTCGATGCGACAAACTACACCTTCCCCTACCCGATAGCAGGTTTCTCCAGCCGCGGCCCCTCGGGATGCGATGGCGTAACGATCAAGCCTGAGGTGACCGCCCCCGGCGTGGATGTCTACTCCTCTGTCCCCGGCGGCATCTACCAACAGAACGGCTGGAGCGGCACCTCGATGGCCGGTCCCCACGTCGCCGGTGTAGTGGCCCTCATGCGCGAGGCCAATCCAGACCTGGCCGTAGACACGATCAAGCAGATCCTGATGGAAACGGCCGTGGATCACGGCGACCCGGGTGAGGACAACGACTATGGCTGGGGCGTGATCGACGCCTACGCCGCTGTAACGGCCGTCATGTCCGGCTTCGGTACAGTGACCGGAACCGTCACTAATGCCTCCAATGGCGGAACACCCGTCCATGGCATGGCTGTGGAGGTACTCGAGGCTTTATGCAGTACGTACACAGGCACTACGGGCGGCTATGCGATCAGCCTTCCTGCGGGCCTCTACACGTTGACTGCGACGCATCCCAGCTTCACGCCGGAAACCGCGTACGATGTGCTGGTGGAAGAGGACCAAACAACGATCGTGGACTTCTCGGTCACCGACATCGGCGGCCCGGAGATCACGAACACCACACAGCATCCCTCAACCGATAACACGACCGGTCCGTATTCAATTGAGACCACCGTAACCGACTTCTCTGAGATTGACGGGGTTTGGCTCTGCATCAGTCTCAACGGAGGCGACTGGTCCTGCCCATACGCGATGACTCCGCTGGGTGATGACCGCTACCAGGCCGAAATCCCCGGACAGCCTTATGTCACGCATATTGAGTACAGCATTCTCGCTGCGGATATTGCCGGCAATGAATCCCATGATCCGCCAGGCGGCCCGCCTGAGGCCTACGACTTCTATGTGGCCCCCATGGCAACCTTCCTGGAAGACGGGATGGAGATGGGAGCAGCCGACTGGACCCACGCGGCAGTCACTGCGGGCTTTAGCGATCAATGGCACCTGAGCACGCAGCGGAATCACACGCCAGGCGGAGACACGAGCTGGAAGTGCGGCGATGCAGGCCCGCGCACCTATAACCCCTTGCTGGACGCCGCGCTCGCGACCCCACCATTCGAGCTGGGCATCGAGTCCTACTTGCATTACTGGCAGTGGATCGATGCGGAGGAATGGCCCTATTCCCCTGGCGAAGCCTTCGACGGAGGCTTAGTCGAGATTAGTGTAGACGGTGGCGATTGGGAGCAGGTCTTCCCTGACAGCGGCTACACGCATTGCATCCGGCTCTCATATCCGCCAGGGCCGTTTGAACCGGACACCCCGGTCTTCTCTGGCCAGAATGACTGGCACGCAGTGAACGTCGACCTGTCCGCCTATGCCGGCACGGCGCAGATCCGCTTCCGCTTTGGCTCGAATGGCGGCGGCAATGAGGGAGAAGGCTGGTATGTGGATGATGTGCTCGTCAGGGGCTTCTACATCGACTACGCCGAGATCGGAGAACCCTCCCCCACGCGCGTGCTGCTCCTGCATGGCGCCGATCCGAATCCATTCGCCAACC
Organism: Candidatus Eiseniibacteriota bacterium; assembly: GCA_023128935.1. Classification (GTDB taxonomy): domain Bacteria; phylum Eisenbacteria; class RBG-16-71-46; order CAIMUX01; family WJJG01; genus DAOVQB01. The sequence continues at coordinate 8,836 of JAGMDA010000267.1, forward strand.
GCACCTCGCTGCGCTATCAATTGCCGAGCCGTGCAGATGTGCGGCTGCACATCTTCGACCTAGGAGGACGTCTCGTGCGGACCCTGTCAGCTGGACCTCAGCAGCCTGGAATCCATAAGGCTATATGGGACGGCAGGGATGACAGCGCACGCCCCTTGCCCTCTGGTGTGTATCTGACCCGTCTGCAGGCCGGCACACAGAGCGCCCGGGGCAAGGTGATGCTCATGCGATAGGGGCATATGCCCTAAGAGTCGCTGATGCTGACATGAAATGGTTGGCCTGGGTATCTCATCCAGCTCCGCCGAGGCAAGGGTCAATCGCTCCAGGCTGCCAGGCGGTTGACGACCGAGGCGCCGGCTATGGTGAAAGCGCCGCCGGCAATGATCTCCTCGTCGAACTTCTCTAGAGCCTGCACTGCATCGTTCATGCCCGAACCGAGCGCTTCCCAGGAGCCATCGCGCCACCGGGCAACACGGTTGGCGGAAACCCCGCCGGCTTCTGTGAACTGCCCGCCCATCCACAGAGTGCCGTCATAGTAACCGAGGGTTAGTACGTCATTATTGGCACCGGTGCCCAGGGGGCTCCAGGAGGTTCCGGTCCATTGAGCAACGCAGTTGGCAGCCACGCCCCCCGCCTCTGTGAACTCGCCCCCGGCGAACAACACACCGTTTGCTTCGAGCAGTGTCCGCACTGGTCCATTCGTTCCCGAGCCCATCGACGTCCAGACCTCTCCGTCCCAGCTGGCCAGATGATGGACTGCGACCGAATCGACCGAGCTGAAACTCCCCCCGGCAATCACGCCCGCGCCAAATACGGCGGCTAATGCATAGACCGATCCATTGAGTTCAGTTGCCAGAGGACTCCAGGACGTTCCGTCCCACTGAGCAAGGCCGGCTGCTGCCATACCGCCGGCTGTATCGAAGTTCCCGCCGGCAATGAGTGTGGTCCCGTAGACCACCAGGGAGATCTCTGTGAGATCCTGCTGCTGCTCCTCCTTCGTCAACCCCGTGCCCAGCGCATGCCACGCGCTTCCATCCCAACGCGCAATGTTGTTGGCAGCCACGCCCCCCGCCTCTGAGAAATTCCCGGCCACGATCAGGCCTTCGTTGTAGAGAGCCAGGGACCAAACCGCCGTTGGCACACCACCCGTCAGGCCCGATCCTAGCCCATGCCATGCATCCCCGGTCCACCGCACGATGTGGTTAATCGCGCGGTCGCCCACCTCAGTGAAATCACCCGCGCAGATCAGGTCCCCCTCATAGCAGATCAGGTCATGGATCTCATCATTGATGTCATGTCCACTCACCTTCGTCCAGTCCGCGGGTGGCGGAGGAGGACCAGTTGTTGTCTCATCGTCGCTGCCGCAGCCACACATGGGCAACACTCCAATCAAGCTGGCTAGCAGAATCCAAATAAACCGTGTCGATCGCTGCATTGGGTTCTCCTTTCGCCCCCCGGTCCCCGCACTCCCCTGAACTCGAACTGCAGGCGCCCATTCGACTTGAGC
>JAGMDA010000268.1 GCA_023128935.1 Candidatus Eiseniibacteriota bacterium
GGGCAAGTCGGCGCTCTTGGCCAACTGGGCAACCCGGCATCGCGAGCAGCATCCTGACGATCTGGTGCTACTGCATTTCATTGGTGCCAACCCCTACAGCGCCGACTGGATGGTCATACTCCGGCGTGTGCTGGCGGAGCTGAAACGGCGGTTTCAGATCGAGCACGAAGTACCCGAGAAGCCCGAGGCTCTGCGCTCTGCCTTTGCCAACTGGCTTCACATGGCAGCCGCCCGGGGCCGGGTGGTGCTGGTGCTGGACGCGCTGAACCAGCTGGAGGACAGGGATGGTGCTCCGGATCTGGTGTGGTTGCCGCCGGTGATGCCCGGCAATGTGCGCTTGATCATATCCACGCTCTCCGGGCGGCCGTTGGCGGAACTGACCAAGCGTGAGTGGCCCACGCTGGTGGTTGAGCCGTTTGAGGAGGAAGAGCGAAGGCGGTTCATCGATAAGTACCTCGTCCAGTATGCTAAGTCACTCAGTGCCGAGCGGAGCGAGCGGATCGCATCTGCCCCGGCGGCGGCCAACCCGCTCTACGTACAAGTGCTGTTGGAAGAGCTGCGGGTCTTCGGCTCTCACGAGCGCTTGGAAGAGCGGCTCGAGCACTATCTGACGGCGCGCACTGTAGACGGGCTGTACGAGCTGTTGGCTGATCTGTCCTTCTTCGCTGCCGCGTGGAAAGCCTCCGAGTTCGAAGTCAAGGCGCACTGGGCTCACGTGGAGAGGGGCTCGGAGTTCCGGATGGTCGATGCCTACCGTTCGTTGCTAGATGATCAGGCAGCTCCCGAGGTAAGCGATGTCTGGCTCGTCGGATCGCTTCTTGGCGACACGGGCCATCTGGCAGAGGCATTAGCGCTGCGAGAACACCTCGTCGCGCTTTACCGTGAGGCCGGCGACCAAGCAAACCTCTCCGCGTCGCTGGGCAACCAGGCGGTGATTCTCGCTGGCCACGGCGATCTCGACGGCGCGATGGCGCTGCACCGTGAAGAGGAACAGATCTGCCGCGAGCGGGGGGACAAGCACGGGTTGTTGATTTCGCTGGTCTGCCAAGCGCTACTACTGTCTGGGAAGCTGAACCGCCGGCGGGAAGCATTGCCGCTCGCAGAAGAATGCGATCGCCTATGCACTGAATGCGGCTTCCTTGCCGAGGCTAAAGACGTCAAGCGGCTCCTCCATATTGTACGAACCAGGGCAGAAAAGAAGTGGTGGCAGTATTGGAAGTAGTCGGGATCTCCCAGATCTGAGGCTTTTGCTTCTCAGGTGCGAGGCTCCAGGGCACAGAGAAGAATCCTGGGTGGACGATTGGCGATGCTTTTGCGGATGTTGCGGAGCGGAAGATGGGCCTGTGAGAGTCACCACGTCGGCCAGCTCCGGGCAGGAGGACTCCGGTTCCAATGACCGGGGGGCGCCAGTGTTCCGGTCGGCTATCATGTCTGGCCCGCTGCCGAGCGCCCGCGGATGGCACAAGCCTGAAGAGGAGACCGGCGTTCTCGAGAGATACTTCTATCAACATGTCCAACAGGCCGGCCGGCGCGTCGTGGACAAGAGTTGGTGGGTGGGGAGTGCAAGAACTCGGTCACGTGTGGGGGCCCGGTCTGGAGCTTCAGGGGAATCAGCCCGGATTCCCAAACCATGAAGCAGCAAGCAGAGGTAGAAGCAGCTGCGCTGTGCCGAGGGGCAAGCGACTGCCCCCTGAAAGAACAGCTGGCGAGGCTTGAACGGCTTCGGGACCTTCAGCGGCCGACTCCCACAGCGCGTGTCCTCGCAGTGCTCCGACCCAACCTCCACTTGAACGGGGGTCTTTCTTCTCGGGGCCACACCATTGATGTTAACCTCCAGCCCGTTCTCAGGCCCAGGAATCTCAAGTTGGATCGTCTTCCTCGTTGAAGCCATTCTCTACCTCATGCAAGGGGAATCCTGCAGCTCTGTCTCGCACTTTCTGTAATACCCAATCCGTGGCGGATTGTCGCTGCCGCCCTCACCCGGTTGAGTCGTCGAAGGTGGCGCAGGGTCTAGGGCGCCACGCCAAGGCTTGGCGTCAGGGACAGCCCGCGGCCAGCGTCACAACTCAACCACACAACTCAACAACGGCTCTTTGGGCGTGGGCCCGTAACGTCCTACTGAACCATCACATATCACACTATGCTGCTGATCATATTCCAATGGCAAGGGTCTTGCACTCCCTGACTACAGGCACGCGGACTCCTGATCTCACCTCGCTGCCCAGTGACCGCGCAAGGAGTTCCGCCGCGGTTGGCTTGGAGGTGCTCGGGTAGGAATGACTGGCGCTCAAGTTTGAGGGTGTGCCCTTTCTGGTCAAGCAAACTGGATTCGGCCCCTCAGTTTTCCAGGAGGCAATCAATGAAAGCACCGCTTGTCTCGCTTATTGCGCTGGTGGCGCTGACGTGGGCCGCTAGCGGAGGAGATTCTGTGGAGAATCCCGCAGCGGCAGCGTCTGGCGATTCCAGCGAGATCCATTGGGATTTGGAGCTGTCATCTAGTGCGGGCCATACGGGACGGATCCAGCTTCGGACAGATGGCCAACTGCACGAAGGTCCCGGCGCGACCGGGTTCTCGCAGGCCGCATATCACTTCCACCCGATCGATCCGCATACTGGCGGACTCGAGGAGCCGGGGATCCCCCTGGACGCAGACTTCAACAGATTGGACGAGACGGGGGGTGACAATCGAAGTGATGGCTCCGCCGCTGGCCAGGGGCCGGACCGAGACGAATGGGAGGATCTGGTCAGTCGAGTGAGGGGCTGCCTCGACGTCAATAGCGTGTTCACGGCAGAGTGCCAACGGGTCTGGAATGACTTCCGCGAAGCTGTGCGCAAGGAGATTGAACGACTGCGGCTTAGCTGCGCAGCCGGTTCGGACGCGGCGTGCCAGCGGCTCCGGGCTGTCCAGGCGTGGTATCGTGCGCTACTGCAAGAGCGACTGGCGCTCCTCAAACAGCTCTACGCCGAACGTTGCGCGCGTCCCTCTGCTGCGGATGCCCTTTTCTGTGCGGAACTGGAGCAGGAAATCGAAGACCTTGAAGAAGAACTGGCCGGGCTTGGAGAAGAGACAGACGAGACGGGCGAGGCCAACTACCGTTTTGACCTCGATGACCGCGTTGCAGCGATGCTGGCTGCGGAGCAATGGTCGGCGCTCGCGCAGATCATTGAGAGTGAACCAGAAGCCGTACTGTCACCGCTGGCCCGCCTGGTACTGGGCCATGCCTTCGTAGCTACGAACCGAAACAATGAGGCCTACCGTCTGTTCGCTAACTCGTCCGACCCGGCCTCACTTGCTGGTTTCGACCGCTGGACCCAGCAGCTTCTAACGGCCATGCCGGATGCGGCCGCAGTACGTTATCTGCGGGGTGACGCCCTCGCCCGTCAGCGAAGATTCACGGAAGCCCTAGCGGTGTTCGATGCGCTGTTGTCTACCACTTCCCCGGAGGGACACGCGCTAACCATTGCCCTGGCCTGGAACGCCCGGGGTCTTGTACAGATAGCGTTCGGAGCTCTCGAAGCAGCAGGGGATGATTTCTTCGAGGCGACGTGTCTCGCCCCGGACCTCGCCGACGCCCACGCAAACTTGGCGGCGCGCACCCTCTTGCTCAGCGACGGCTTGGAAGGGGCCTACGAATCCGCAGGTCAGGCACTGCAGCACTCAGAGGATTTCATCTGGGCGCTAGTCTCACAGGCCTGTCTGGAAATCGTCCGCGGCAACTGGGCTCGCGGCCGCGAGCAGCTCGAAGCCCTGCTGAAGGATCCCGACGCCTCTGCGGTCGCCGACTATGACCTCGCCCGTCTCTTGCAAGTGAACATGGAGTTCATGCAGTCGGAGCTAGCTAGCGCCGATGTCCCGGGGAGTGTCATCCAGAGAGTGGGAAAGGACCTTAGTGACGGTATGGCTTGGGCGAATAACCGCATACAGGCTGCAGCCAACGGAGCCGCCGCGGCATGGAACCGACACGAGGCGCGAAGTGCTGCAACGGATCTGGGCATCTCGCGTGGGATGACTCAGATAGAGCTTGGTCTCCAGAAGACGGGCCCAGGTGTCGGGTTTGATTTCAAGTACCAGAACATGACCCGTTCAGACCCTGCTCACAAGCCGACCTCCTATAGAGAGCGGATGAAGCTCGTAGACAACAATCGCATCCGTCTCGCGCAGGATTTCAACCGGATCCAGCAGAACCTTCATGAAATAGAAAGAAGCATCTACAGCACGCCACCGCCTCTGCG
>JAGMDA010000269.1 GCA_023128935.1 Candidatus Eiseniibacteriota bacterium
GGCGGCCATGGTGCGGGCCTGGCGCAAGCCAGGCACATGCCGGGTGACCCCGGCTGCTCGAACAATCCGTTATATGCCGGCCTTCAGGTCAATGTAGTCTCGAATGGATCCGCAGTCGTTAGCTCGCCATCGGGGAGTTCATAGAAGATCGTTCCATTGTGGACGTAGACGTTGGGTACACCAAGACGACGACTCTCCTCCTGTGCTCGGCGGACAGCCCGGCTACCGATGCGAAGCATCTCCGCTGCTTGGCGATAGGTTTCAATATCGATGGCCTTGTGCTCAGTCATATTGATGATCCTCGGTGATGCGCAGAAAGACGTCAAACAGCGTTTCATCGCGCACGTCTGACGTTGTGCCCTCCCCGACAGCAACCTCATGGAATTGCGCAGAGCCATTATAGAAGAGATGCCACCGATCCACCAAGGGTCGATATAGACGCCAGAAGTTGCTGCAGCTACGGTAGAAACGCCGGATGACGTCGAGATCTGGAACCGGGTGCCCCCCTTTGCGAACTCTCTCATGGACCCGAGCCAGACAGGCCTCGGCGGAGCTGAGGAAGACAAAGGCAATGCTGATCTCGTAGCTAGCGTCTCTAAGATTGTGGATTACGCGCTGAAAACCGCGTCCGGCGAGGGTAGATTCAACGAGGAAGTCATCCCCGGCAGAGACTTCTCTGGCTACTTGCTGAAAGAAAAGTCGTCCAGCCTCAAGGCGAACGCTTTGAATGTCTGTGGGAGCAAGAGACTCGGCTATGACGTCGGCGCTAATGTAGGGGTAGTGACGAACGGCTAGATATTCGTAGGCAAATGTCGTTTTGCCAGACCCATTGGGTCCCGCGACGATGATGGCGCGTGGAGACTGCATAGGCGGATCCTAGTCTAGAGTGACATGGATGTGAAGCGTGAGAATCGTGCACATCGCGCATGTAACGTGTACTACCTCCAGATTAACGGAGGAACTGGTCCATTAGCACGGCCTCTGCGGTGAAGCCAGCTCCCTCACAAAAGGCATCTTCATGTGGCTCCGTCCCCCCACCATGGGCAACGGCGAAGGCCTCGCGGAGTTCGAAGCGCTTCGTTCTGATCTCCTCTGGGTGAATGTCGGAGACCAGCCACGATCCAGACATGGTCTTGTGCAGATTCCAAAGAAAGCCTTGGAAGCGGCCATGCATGATGCGCGCGGTCTCCGGGGGACCCCAGATCCGGTTCTCCATCGAATCGCGGTCATAGTTGCAGCGAAAGAAGCTGTCAAAGCCGGAGACATGATCCATGTGGAGGTGCGAGAAGCACAGGTGATCGACCTTCAAGACCTCGGCCACCGGGAGTTCAGCGAGGCATCCCTCGCCGCAGTCGAACAGCAGCCGCTCGACAGCCTGCCCGCTGTCGATCCGCACCAGCAGTGCGTTGTCCCGGCCGGGTGAGCCGAGAATTTGAGAGGAGATGCTCATTCTGGCCCTCGCATGAGGCTCCCTGGACCCTGCTCTACGTACCGTACGTAGCCGCAGTGGCGCAGGCTCGAAGTCATCTCAGTGTTCGAGCACCCATTGCAGCAACCGATCACACTGATCCACCATGTAGAGGGGCAACGACAACATCCGGTAACGCACCGGGCGGCCGTCGGCAAGGTAGTGCTCATGTTCAGATACGCTCGGAGGATTCAGATCGAAGCGCAGCACGACCGGAGTGCTCGACATGGTTCCACGCGCAAGGAACTGATGCACCGAGCGGAGACTGCCCGCGGTTCCTGCCTTGACCTCGACCGGCACGACGGATCGACCTTGGTCGATAACGAAGTCGACCTCTGCATTGGACGCCTTCCCTTCACGCAACCAGTAGCAAAGGGAGGGTAGCTCGAGCCCACCTTTGCGGAATAACAGATGTTGCCCTACAAACTGCTCCGCCAGCCCGCCTTCGTAGACGAGCCGGCGATCGTTCCAGCGGCCCAACGCGCTCCAGTCGACTCCCGTCATATGGCTGGCCAGGCCCACATCGAGGAAGAAGCATTTATAGACGTGAGGATCGAGCTGAGCTTCGAGCGGGACTCCTGAACAGTCGCCATGGTGCACCGGCCAGATCACCCGGGCCAGGGTGAGCAGGTCTAGCGCAGTCCGCAGCTCGCGTGACCTTGCGTCTCTCGAGATGTTGGAGTACTTGATCTTCCGACCCAGGGCGCCGGGCATGAAGTCGAACACGGTTTGGAGCCGAACGAGCGACGCGGGCGATGATCCATATTTCCCGAAGTCGTCACGGTACGTGCTGACGATCGAGCACTGCACGCGCCGGACACCCTCGATACCTTCTTTCGCCACGTAGGCCGCAACCGCTTCTGGCATGCCACCCACAAGCAGGAACTCGCGCTGGCGCGCCGCAAGCCTTCGGTGGGCGCCATCGGCCCAGGGTTCTCCCGGAGACCACCGGGAGCTGAGGTCGACCAGATCCTCATCCCCAACGCCGAGGAGAAACTCGCCAAGAGTAAGCGGTCCGAGATGCAGGTACTCGATCCGGCCAACGGGCATCGTGAATTCCGGGCTCCGTAACACCATCTCCAAGAGGGAGCCCGCCGCAATCACCGGCTGATCGGGGCGCTGCTCGTACAGGTATCGCAGCGCTGCCACCGCGGAAGGGGTGGCTTGGATCTCGTCCAAAAAGAGGAGCGTTCCCGGCCCGGGTGAGACTCGCCCAATGGCCTCGAGTTCGAGCATGATGGCGTTCACGTCCAAGGTCGCAAACGTGGCCTCCAGACGGCGATGCTGTTCGAGGTTGACCTCGAGGATCGGCATACCCCGCGCCCGAGCGAGTTGCCGGACGAGCGTCGACTTGCCGACCTGTCGCGCACCGCGGATGACCAGTGGCTTGCGCCGAGGACCATCCAGCCATCGTTCGAGATGGTGTTGGGCTGTTCGAACTAAGGTTTTCATAGACCCTATTATGGACTAAAGAGACCCCGTTTTCAACCATGCGATGGGTGAAACGTCTGTCATCTGAGAATGGCGATCGGATCGGTCAGCAGCCGGTCGTCACTGGCACTCCCCGAGCAAGCGCGCGGGTGATTCCAGTGCCCAACCCACGATACGGGAGTACGCCCTCCGCGGCGAACGAGGCCAGCACGGGACCACTCATGAAGAGAGCTGGCGCTACGCGAAGTAGGCCAGCACCTCGGCGGCTCCGGCCACGAGGAGCTGGGCATCGCCGATGTCGTGAGTTCTCCATGTCGGACGGCGCACTATCTGAATGCCACGTTTGCATGGCAGCAGACCAGCAAACCTCCGCCAGCTGGGGGACGGATCTGTATCAGATAGCTTGACCTCTACCGGAAGCCAAGGAACACCGTCACGCACGATCAGGAAGTCGATTTCCTGCTTTTCCTTGTTGCGTAGGTAGTAGAGTTCGAACTCTCCCTCGCCGGTGTCTGTCCAAAAATGGCAACTCTTGAGTAGGTGGCAGGCAACCATGTTCTCGAAACGCGCCGCCTCATCCCTGACCGCCCCAAAATCCCAAAGGTAGACCTTTCCTTCACGGCGAAGCGCCCGGCGAATCCCCTTGTGGTAGGGCTTGATCTCAAATAGGTAGTACAACGCCTTGAGGTATCCAATCCACCGCTTCACGGTTGGGATACTGACCTCCAAGTCGCGTCCGACCGACGCGAAGCCGAAAAGGGAACCAACGCGCTCAGGCAGAAGAGCGTTTAGCATCTCGATACGTCCCAATTCGGGAAGCCGACTGAGATCGCGCAAATCCTCGCGAACAACGAGCTGTTCGTGATTGCGACGCCAGATGCGAGCCTTTCGCTTGTCCTGCGCTAGGAGAGGTTCCGGGAAGGGTCCGTAAGCCATGAGTGCAGCGACGTTGTCCTCCCGTCGCTTGCTACGGCGCAGCGCGCGAGAGAAGAGCTTGGTGAGAATGTCATCCGGTCCTACAACCTCGTCTGTTTCCATCTCGCGTAGGGAAAAGGGGTGAAGGCGGAAGCTGATCTACTCCCTGGGTGTCATCACAGTTCACGAGCCCGACGTGGATGACAGCGATGATATCTGGAAATATGAGAGCGATACGACATATGTGTATCATGCCAGATATCCTGCATTAGTGAGCCGCACGATTCAGGTTGGCAGCGATAAGACCTACTACGTCCTGATCGATCACAGCTTGGAAGGCTATGTGTCCCCGGCCGGCTATGGGCATGTCGAGTACTATGACTATTTCTGGTACTACACGAAGCTCGATCCCTGGGGCAATGAGGATGATCCTTTCTATGTCATGGATGATGGTTCGGAAGGGAACATGTTCGTCTTCGAAAAGCTCGTGCGGATTGAGCCCCCGACAGCACCCGGAGCCCACCGCTTCGTACTCTACGCGGTAGTACGCGACTACCGCTGGGAGTGGCGTATGTACC
>JAGMDA010000027.1 GCA_023128935.1 Candidatus Eiseniibacteriota bacterium
GGGGGGGGGGGGGGGGGGGGCTCCCAGTAAGACTGAAGGAGTTTGTGCAGCCGCGTGGCCAGAGGCAGATAACGGTCCCTGACTCCCTTACCCTGCCCAATGCGGATGGTCATACGGTCCATGTTAATGTTGGTGATCTTCAGATTCACCAGCTCAATGACGCGCACTCCCGTAGCGTAGGTCGTGGCCAGAACGAGATGATGTTTCTCATTGGTGGTGGCGTGCAGGATCTTGGAGACCTCCTGCCGACTGAGGATCTCGGGCAACCGGGAGGGTTTCTTCTGGGCGGGGATATGGAACGTATCACTATCGCGGTCCAGGGTCTGTTGAAGGAGGAAACGGATGGCATGGACGGCCTGGGAGCAGGTGCTCCAGGACAGCTTGCGCTCCTGGATCATGTAGAGCAGGTAGCTTTGGATCTCCCGGTGGGAGATCTGATCTGGGGAATTTTCATAATGCTTGGCCAAGGCGGCGACGGCGCCGATGTAAGCCTCTCGGGTCCGGGGCGAAAAGCCCCGGAGGATCATGTCCTGCTGCATCTGTTTGCGTAGTCTGGTAATTGTACACCTCCGTAAGATGGGTCGAAGATAGATTACGTCACGGAGATGAGTGTGAAGTCTGGCAAGGCTGATCGTGAAGAAGGAAAGATGAGCTGGGGACCCAGACAGAGCACGATGTGCATCGCCTGGGTATCGGCAAGTGGGTCTTAATCCACCGCGTAGCGGTTTAGTTCAACGTCTTCATAACCTGCGGGCTGGGCCTGGCGCGGCCCTGGCGGCCGCCAGGGCCGGGGTAGGCCTGCCCGCTTATCGCCCCAGTCCCGTGACGGCCCGGACCGTCAGGTTCATGCGGCTGTTGGTCAGCCGCCGAATCTTGCCAACCTACCGGCCTCCCCTGCCGATGGTCAGCCCCAACCGAGAGTGGTGGTCGGGAACTTGCCTTCAGATGCCCGGCCGAACTTTCTCCCGCTAGGATGGTACCGCGATGCAACTGATTGGCTGGCACATTCCAGGACTCAACCTGTGATTCTGTTCCAGGCCTCCTTGGCGCGCATGACGTCCTTGACCCTCAGATTCACACCCTTCCATCCATCCGGATAGACCACCCGGTATGTGCGGGTTATGACAACGCCAGGCTTGCGGATTCGTTCCATTTGCAGGATACGTTTCCATTGCCGCATCCCGAGAACGTAGAAGTCTGGGATCTCACCTACTTCCTTCGATTGGTAGTCAACGAGCACGAGGAAGTCTGTGCTTCGGGAAATTCCGTGAACTCCTGGCCACTGCGTCCCCTGCTTTGCCTTGACCTGGACACGGACCATGCGTTTCTCCGTTTCTATCAAGATATCCGCGCTCTTGTGATGACCCAGAGTCAGCTGCGCGTAGCAGCCTCGTCGACACAATTCACTGGCGACGGCATACTCACCGGCAAGTCCAAGTGATTGCTTAGAAACCTTCGACATGATGTCCCCAAGATGTTAGGCGCAACCTGTGACCTCAGCGTGCTCCCGTGCTGCGCAGCAACCGAGTCCCCCCAAGGCCAGAACGGATCGATCCGTTGCCAACCTGGGCTCCCACAGGGCAGGTCCCTCAGCTGATCGCAATCGGACTAGTCCAACTTCACAGTTTCCCACTTGTCCCCATCATAGCTTGCAAAGATGACGGCATCCAGAACAGAGGGTAGAATGCGCGCCCTTGCGCACAGGGCCTGCACACCATCGAGTACGAACTCGTAGTAGTTCTGATCCGCAAGGCCCGCTGCCGACAGCACCACCGGGTATTCGAATTCGTTGAGCCATTTGACAATCCGACTGTCCAGAGGTATCTCGTATCGAACCAATCCCATGTTTTGCAGGAGATTTCGCGACTGCTTTGGCCCGATCCCAGTCAGATTCGCTGCAAGGAAACGCGCTGCCTTGCGTTCCCTGGAGCGGCCACGGTGGTGAAGCAAGCCGCGCAGATGGCACAAAACGTCGCGCCAAAGACCACGTTCCAGACACCTGAGATTCTTGGCAACCTCTTTGGCAATGCGGCTCGAGCGCCGGAGCCGGAAGTCCGACAGCCTACGGTGACCGAGTTGTTCGAGATCGCGACTGTGAACACATGACTTGTAATGTAGCGGGAATGGCTTCTGCGAGAGAAATCGGAAGACGGGAGTTCCCGGCCCTGACCGCTGTTGCGTGGTCACCAACGCCATCACGAGGGAACGCCAGAATGCGGATTTAGAGACGCGGACACCTTGACCGTGAACGTTCTTGGATACGCGGTGTCTCACGAAATTGCTGTCGCGATGGGCTTGCACGAACTCACGAACACGGCGGACGTCTTCTTGCGTAACTTCCCAAGCGATTTGCACTGCGGCTTCTCCCTGGAACAGGTCTGGCCAACCCGGAACTCAACTGCGAACGTGCCCGGCGCGTGTCTGGCGCGCCGCCGAGCCTGGGGCGTCTTCGTGGTTTCCACAGCCAGGTCCGTGCCGGCTGCGTTCGTCAGGTGCAGCGTCATGATACTCATTGAGGCCTCCCCCTCAACATACCACGAGGGTATGCTGGGGCGTGGACGACAAATTCACCCACATGAAAGGAGGAGGCCCTATGAGATTCTATATCAAACAGCACCGGTTTTACTGCGGAATCGATCTTCATACCCGGTTCATGTATGTCTGCATCCTGAACCAGGAAGGTGAGGTCGTCTTTCATCGCAACATGCGCACCAAGCCGCAGTTGTTCCTCAAAGCCATCGCGCCCTTTGGGGAGGACATCATAGTCGGCGTCGAATGCATGTTCGCCTGGTACTGGCTCGCCGACCTCTGCTCGCGCGAGGGGATTCCCTTCGTCCTCGGCCATGCACTCTACAAGAAGGCCATCCATGGAGCCAAGGTCAAGAACGATCGCATCGATGCGCGCAAGATCGCCGCCTTGCTCCGGGGAGGAATGTTCCCCACGGCCTATGCTTATCCAGCCCAGATGCGCGGCACCCGGAATCTGCTCCGCCGCCGCAACTACCTGATGCGCAAGCGCGCCGAGCTTCTGAGCCACATCCAAAACACCAATAGTCAATGCAACTTGCCCGAGTTTGGCACGAAGATCAGCTACAAGATCCACCACGGGGAGATTCTCGAGCAGTTCGCCGACCCGGATGTACGCCGGAGCATCGAGGTCGACCTGGAGCTGATCGACCACTATGACCGATTGCTCGGGAATCTGGAGCGCTACATCCTGGGCAACGCCCCGGAGCATGATCCCCACGCTCTCTATCTGCTGCGCACGGTCCATGGAATCGGGCGGGTGCGGTCGCTGGTGATCCTCTATGAGATCCACGACATTCACCGCTTTCCTCGGGTCCAGTATTTCGCTTCCTACGCCCGCTTGGTCAGGTGCGCCCACGAATCGGCTGGGAAGCGTGCCGGGAAGACCCACAAGAAGATCGGCGCGATCGGTACTCGGCCGAGTCCCGGCAACCCAACGTTTTGATTGGAAGGTCGTCCCGCTCACCTCAGATGAACGATGTCTCAGAATGCGGATGCGCGTATACTGCTCCTCCCCCGAGCCCGGAGCTAACTGGAGGACACTGCGGTGTTCAGCCCTACTCTTGAGTGGGCCGGCATGAGGGCACCGATGGGTTTCTTGGTCCCGAAGCATGGGCTTCGTCGGTTCATCCAGGGTGAACCGAGAACCTCTATAGGTGTTTGGTGCAGGCCGCGCGGGCAGGCGCCAGCATTGTGAAACTAAGTCAGGACGCAGCTTCCGGCTCTTGGCATCTGGATCAACAACGGTCGCTCGGCGACCGCACGGGGGACATTTTGGCTATTGACCAGCGGGGGCCTCATAGGTGTTAGGCCAGCACCCGATTGTAATAGAGGCTGCACTCGTAGAACTCGGTAAACCAGGCTTCTGTTTCATTGTCGTGCGCCTCGATTGTCGTGGCGACGCTCTCCCAGCTCAGAGCTTCGACATCAATAAAATCGAGCACTGGAAGGAGCCAGTTCGAGAACCAGTGATCTTGTGCCCTGCTCTTGTACGCTCGCACACGACGCTCTACCTTCTGCCGGATACTCTCCTTTGTCAACTCGGTTGCGAAGACCCGCCTCTCGATTTGCGCGGTGGGAGCCACTACGAAGAATCCCAGCCTCGACATTTGCTCGGGTCGCACACGAGCCACGGACAGGATATGGGCGATACAGGCAACGGTACGCGCTGCCTGATCGAACCCCGGGGCGTTCTTCACTCCGAATGACAGCTTGCTGTTGAGCTTTGCCTCCAGCACGACGAAGTGGGAGGCACCCGATTCAAGCGCAAGATCCCCTTTGCCGGTATGCCCGATTCTGAAGTGCCCAACCGCACCGTCGGCATGCGTGTGTGTCTCCGCGAGGGAGTCTCCCCTCGATCGGGCCGCGAACTGAGATGGCAGAAGTGCCTCCGAGTACCACCTGGCACCAGCAGGCTTGCCAAGAGGGTGCGAGACATCTGGGTGACCCGCGAACCAGTCCAATGCGAGGCGAAGTAGCCAACCCTCATTGAACAGCTCGGTTGGCGGCATCACTCGCTCGCTGGTGGTCACTCGCTCAAGAATGCTGCGAACGCGCTCGATGCTACGCCCAGAGAAACTGGCGATTCGAGCCTCGAGTGCCGAAGAAGTGGGGGCCAAGCTGGTGCCTGCTGGTGATTCTGACGTGTCCCGTTCACCCGCTTCGAAGCGGCAGTCGCGGTTGCTCATGTGCTTCACGAAACCCTTGCCGGAGGGGTCCTGGGACAATTCGTCGCCGCAAGCAGGACACCGGTACCCATGTCGTTCAGCTGTCGACGTTCGAACCATGATTCCCCCAGTCGCCCTAGAAGACCGGCCTAACGAGGCATCATAAGAAAGCCACGTCCACCTTCATCCGGCCGCGTCTGCTCACGAGCATGGGGTTGTGGTGGACAGCGATCTCCTCCGGGGGTCAGATATCCGGGTTCAGTGATGCCCCTGGATATTAACCCCAAAGGGAGGAGGATCGCCATGGAAAGGTACATCGGAATCGACGTGCATGCAAGCAGCAGCACCTGCTGCGTCCTAAAGGCCTCGGGAAAGCAGTTGCGACGCGATGTCGTTGAGACAAACGGTGCAGCTCTCATTGGTTACCTGAAACAGATCGCGGGCAATCTCCACGTGTGCATTGAGGAAACCGAGTGGAGTCAGTGGCTGGTCGAGATACTGACGCCGCACGTGGCGGAGATCGTTATCGTTCGCAAACCCTGGCGCCCGGGTGCCAAGAACGATGCGCTCGATGCCCACGACTTGGCAGAGCAGATCTGCACAGGGAGATTCGAATGCCGGGTCTACAACGATCCCAAACGATTCACTGCACTCAGGGATCTGGCGCGCGCGTATATGATGGTGACCCGGGATCGGGCCCGCACCAAGAACCGGATCA
>JAGMDA010000270.1 GCA_023128935.1 Candidatus Eiseniibacteriota bacterium
GCACCCCGGCGGGAATCTTGATCAGGATCTCCTCGATCCCCTCGATGCGTCCCTCACCCGCGCACCGGGAACAGGGGTTTTCAATGATGCGGCCCTCACCACCACACCGGCTACAGGGCACGCTATGGACAACCTGTCCCCAGAGCGCTCGCTGAACGACCTTGATCTCGCCCGAGCCATCACACTGCGAGCACCGGATGCTCTGTCCCCCCTGTCCGGCGCCATTGCCGCCGCACTCGGGACAGGAAATCATGCGCTTAAGTCGAACCTTTTTCTCTACCCCGCGGGCGATCTCCTCAAGCGACAGCGCGAGATTGAGCGCCAGATCCTCGCCCCGGCGCGCGTGTCCGCGCCCCCGGCGCGATTCGAAACCACCCATGAAACCGCTGAAGAGGTCCTCGAGACCACCTCCCCAGGCGGAGTTGCGCCGCGCGAACTCGCGGAAGATCTCCATCGGGTCGAAATCCGCGCCGCCGGCGCCAAATCCGCCCTGGACCCCCTCATGCCCGAAACGATCGTAGTGGGCTTTCTTCTGCGGATCGCTCAAAACCTGGTAGGCTTCGGAGACGGCCTTGAAATGCTCCTCGGCCGCCTGATCCCCCGGGTTCTTATCGGGGTGGTACTTGATGGCCTGGCGATGATAGGCTTTCTTAATCTCCTCGGCAGAGGCAGACCGCCCAATCTCCAGGACCTCATAGTAGTCTGTCTGTGATGACATGTAATCCTCAGGTGTCCTCTATTGACCCCGCTGTGCAAAGATCGATCGGAATGTCATTAAGAGAATCCGTAGGTCCAACCCGAGCGACCAGTTATCCACATAGTGAAGGTCATAGCGGGTGCGCTCCTCAATCGGTACGGTGCCCCGCATGCCGTTGACTTGAGCCCATCCGGTCAGCCCGCTCTTGACCCTATGGCGTTCGAAATAGCCCGGCACTAAATCTTCGAACCGGTCGACAAAGTAGGGCCGTTCGGGTCTCGGTCCCACCAGGCTCATCTCTCCTTTGAGTACATTTAGTAATTGAGGAAGTTCATCCAGGCTCCAAGTGCGCAGAAAGGTTCCCAGGCGCGTCCGGCGGCGGTCCTTCACCTCCGCCCAGATCGGTCCCGTCCCCATCTCGGCATCGACGCGCATCGAACGGAACTTGATCATTTGAAAAACCTTGTGATCCCGTCCTACCCGCTCCTGCATGTAGAAAACCGGTCCGGGCGAGTCGAGTCTAATGATGAGGGCCAGCAGGGCGAGCAGGGGACCGAACAACACCACTAGGGGAATCGTCACGATGAGGTCAAGTGTGCGTTTGACGACCCCATTCCAACCGGCCAACGGGATCCCGCGCAGGCTGGCAATCGGAATACCGTCAATCTCGTCGAAACGCGCCTGGCGCGAGATCAGCGAGAAGAGGTCGGGAACGAACTCCACATCAACCTCGTGGGGCCTGCACTGGCGCATGACCTCGATTAGCCCCTCCTGGGCCGAGAGTGGCAGAGCCACGATCACCCGGTCGATGCGATGCTGCGCGACCATCCGGCCCACCTCGTCGTAGCGACCCAGGATGGCACATGGATCCCCATCCCGCGGCGCTATGTCTTCTCCAGGCCCAGCAAGGATCCCCACTGCCTTGTGCGGTAGGCCCGCCTCCGCAATCAAGGCATACCCGATCCGGTTGCCCTGGTGCGTACGTCCCACCACCAGGAAGCGCAGCGGGCGATCCCTCAATACGAAGCCCGCGATCCGGAATGAGAAGACCCGTCCGACGTGAATCAGCGGGACAGAAACCATCCAGACCAATGGGATCGCGATACGCGAAAGGGTCACATCGCGGTAGAAGAAAGTCACACCCGCGGTGAGAACCATCCCTAGGAGCGAAGCCTTCAACAGGACGGAGACGGCCGAGCCACCCCACCTCCGCCGGATCCGGTACAGTCCGAAGGAGTGGAATACCGCCATCCAGACGATCGCGCTGGCCGAGGCTGCCACGAGATAATGGACCAGCGGCGGGATCCCCTTTGACAGGTCCCAGAGAACCCCGACGAGGGGAGAGAGGAACCGCAGCCAGTAACCGATCAGAAAGGCGGCCAGAATGGCCAGGGCATCGCTCAGATGCCAGAGGAACTGGATCAGCGTCTCGCGTTTTCGCCTTTCAATATGCCCCACGGCTTACCTCATCACAGATGCGATCTCCTCGGCGATCCGGGTCCGGAACCGTTCGCGCGAGAATTGTTCAGCCCGCCTGCGCGCCGCTGCTGGCGAGAGATCCAAGGCGTCCAGGCGCCGCAGCGCTCTTACGAGCGACTTGGCCGTCTGCTGCCGAAAAAAAACACCCGTCTGCCCGTCCACTACCGTTTCGAGTGCGCCCCCCACACCATAGGCAACCACTGGGGTACCGCAGGCCATCGCCTCGAGCGGAACGATACCGAAATCCTCCTCGCCAGGAAAGAGCAGGGCGCGCGTGCGCCGCAGCACATTGAGCAGCTGCTCGGACGGCAGCCAACCCGAAAACCTAGCTGAGGACCCCGCCAGGCGCTCCAGGCGCTTCCTCTCCACACCGCTGCCGATCACGACCAGTTCCCGGCCCATCTCCCGAGCAGCCTCAATGGCCAGGTCAAGACGCTTGTACGGCACAAGCGCGGAGATCACCAGGTAGAAATCCTCTCGTTCCACCGAGGCATCGGGCGTGAAGGCCCCGGTGTCTACCCAGGGATGGACGACCTGGGCTTCGCGGCCATAGTAGCGGCGGATCCTGCTCGCCACGTTCTGTGAGTTGGCGATGAACCGGTCCACGCCCGCGGCCGTCGTTCTGTCCCACATCCGCAGCCAGGTGGCCACCGAGGGTAGCAGCCAGGAAGCGGGAAATCGATACCGGCCTGACCCGAAATACTGCTCATAGGCCAACCAGACATAGCGCATCGGTGTGTGGCAGTAACAGACATGCTGTGTCCCGGGGTGCACCACAACCCCTTTGGCTACGGCGTGGCTACTCGAGAGCACCAGGTCGTATCCTCGGAGGTCGAACCGCTCGATGGCCGCCGGGAAGAGGGGCAGGTAGCGCTGGTAGCGACTCTTCCCGAACGGTGCGCGTTGGAGAAATGAGGTCACGATCCGGTGGCGCTCAATCTGCTCGCTCACTGTGCCCGGACGGTGCACGAGCGTGTATATCGGCGCATCCGGATAGAGTTGACAGAAGACCTCCAGGCACTTCTCTCCACCCCGCATTCCGGTGAGCCAGTCGTGGACCAGAGCCACCCTCATGAATCGTCCTCTTCCAAGGCCCGGATCAACTCCACAAAGACACTGTTTGACACGAAGTAAGCCTGGGGCGCAAGCCGCAGGCCCTCAGCGTCCATGTTCAGGAAGCCGGTGCCGTAGAGGAGACGCGCCCGTCGCCTAAGGCGGGCCAGCGCCCCGCGCGCGGTCACTCCCTCCAGCGCAGACCACTTCAGCCCTTCGGCCATACGCAACCCGAGCAGGATCATCTCCTTGGCTTCATCCGCTGGCGTAAGGCTGTAGCGTTCGCGCGGGGGCCGCCGTGGGGCTTCGAGCAGATGCTCCAGATATACCGTGAGATTCGCAGCATTGCACCAGCGCAACGCCCCATCGAAGGAATGCGCAGCTGGACCTAGACCGTAATAGGGTCGCCTGCGCCAGGTCGCCACATTGTGCCGGCAGCGGAAACCAGGGCGCGCGAAGTTGGAGATCTCGTAGTGCTCGAATCCCGCTGCGAGCGCCAGGTCTCGCGTGACCATATATTGCTTGAGCAGGATTTCGTCAAACGGCGTCTCCAACTCTCCGCCATGCAGGAGCTGATGGAGGATTGTCTCTTCCTCCAGCGTGAGCAGATAGCAGGAGATGTGCGCGGGCTCGAGCGCAATAGCCTCCTGTAGGGATGTCGTCCACTGCTCGATGGATTGACCCGGAAGGCCGTACATCAGGTCCAGATTGAGGTTCCTGCAGCCCGCCCGGCGCGCCGCGTGCACCGCCTCACGGCCCTGCTGCGCATCGTGGCCCCTCCCGAGAAGTGAAAGCTCGGCATCGCGGAATGACTGCAGGCCCAAACTGAACCGGCTATATCCAGCCGCGAGAAGGCCCGTGAACAGCTCGTAACTGGCGCCTTCGGGATTGAGCTCCACAGTGATCTCACAATCGTCAGCCCAGCGGGACGGGTCGCGGAAGATATCCAAGAGCCCGCGGAGCCGCACACTTCCCAGCACCGAAGGCGTCCCCCCACCCACGTAGATGCTTGTGAGGCACTGATCAGAATCGTCCCATCCGGTCTCTTCCCGGAGCAACTGCCATTCGTTTGCCAGAGCTCGCAGATAGGGATCGAATCGGTGGGGTTCACTCTGCACGCT
>JAGMDA010000271.1 GCA_023128935.1 Candidatus Eiseniibacteriota bacterium
GGCGCCCGGCGGATGGATGAACTGACCCGCCGCACGGAAATGCGGGACAATCCCGCGGCCATGCTGGCCCTCATGTGGACCCTGGCCGGCAACGGCCGCGGCGATCGGGATATGGTCATCCTGCCCTACAAAGACCGCCTGCTGCTCCTGAGCCGCTATCTGCAGCAGCTTATCATGGAGTCCGTGGGCAAGGAGCTGGATCTAGACGGGAAGACCGTCCACCAGGGGCTCTGCGTCTACGGCAATAAGGGCTCGACCGACCAGCACGCCTACATCCAGCAGCTGCGGGAGGGCCCTGACGACTTCTTCCTGACCTTCATTGAGGTCCTGCGTGACCGTGCAGGGGAATCTATTGATGTGGAACCCGGCGTCACTTCGGGCGACTACCTCCTTGGCTTCCTCCTGGGGACCCAGAAGGCCCTCGTGGAGAAGGGAAGGGGATCGATCACGATCACAATCCCAGAGGTCTCCGAGATGAGCCTGGGGGCGCTCATCGCCCTTTTCGAACGTGCGGTCGGTCTCTACGCCTCCATGATCCACATCAACCCCTATCACCAACCTGGAGTGGAAGCCGGGAAGCGGGCGGCGGGCCAGGTCCTAGAGATCCAGGCCCGGGTCCTGACGCTACTGGACAAGCTGGATGTAGAAGCTCTCACCACCGAGGAGGTTGCCTCCCGCTTGGGCGCGCAGGATGAGACTGGAACCATCTTCCACATCCTCGAGCATCTGGCCGCGAATGATCGCATCCGGGTGATACGCTCGGGCCCATCCCCCGCATCCCGTTATGCGGCCCGCTGAGGCCTTGCAGCACCGCTCCACTGCGGATCTTGAGCTTGTCTCGACCCCTCTACTGAGCAGGATGTGGTAGAATTGAGTGGATATACTAACTTGCCCTAGCATCGGGAGGACAACCATGCACGCGGCCAGAATCACCCTCGGTCTTGCTGTTCTGATCACCCTTCTGACACTAGCGCTGGCTCCGGGAGTGGGCTTTGCACAGACCTACAAGGATGCCGCAAGCGCCCCGGGTGGGACCATCTCCCTGCCCCACGAGCTGACGCCTGAGGAGATGCTCATTCTCGACGAGATCGGAAGCGGGCACCGGCCAACGCCTCCCCCATCCGCTCAGCCGGTTCGCAACGCGGCCGAGTTCGATCGCATGGAGGGGGTTTTGATCAGCTACCCACTCGGCATCAGTACCGCGATCGTGAGGGAACTCGCTGAGGATGTCATCGTCTACTGCATCGTGCTCGCAAGCCAGCAGGCCAGTGCCTACAGCACGTTCCAGAGCGCCGGTGTGAATATGGACAACGTGGTCTTCTTCAACGCCCGCACGGACTCTCACTGGACACGCGACTATGGTCCTTGGTTTATCTACGATGCCAACCTTGATTGCGGAATTATTGACGTCATCTACAACCGGCCGCGGCCCCACGACGATCAGATCCCGACGCTGTTCGCGGGCTTCCTCGGAATCGAGGCCTACGGTCCGGACCTCATCCACACGGGCGGCAACTGGATGGTGGACGGCCATGGCATCGCCGCCTCAAGCGAATTGGTGTGGGAGGAAAACCCAAGCAAGACGCCCGAAGAAATCAATGAGATCGTCCAGGATTACTTGGGGATTCATGCCTATCACGTCGTTCCCGATCCCAACGGCACCTACATTGACCATATCGACTGCTGGGGGAAGTTTCTGGCGGTCGACAAGATCCTGATCCGTGAGGTCGCGCAAAGCCATTCGCAGTACGATGAGATCGAGGCCGTTGCCGACTACTTCGCCAATCAGGTCAGCTCCTACGGATGGCCGTATCAAGTCATCCGCGTCTACACACCCGGTAATGAGCCCTACACAAACTCCTTGATCATCAACGAGAAGGTGCTCGTTCCCATTACCGGCAGCAGCTGGGATGATGACGCGCTCGCAACCTATGAGGCAGCCATGCCGGGATACGAAGTGCTGGGCTTTACCGGGTCATGGCAATCCACCGACGCCCTGCACTGCCGGACGCACGGTGTCGCCGATCTCGAGCTGCTCTATGTTTACTCGATCCCCGTCAGAAGCGCGGATAGCGATGAGGAGCCCTACTGGATCGCCGCCGAGATTGTTGATCACAGCGAGACGGGGCTGATTGCTGATCAGCTGCGCGTCTACTGGCGCACCGGGCAATCCGGTCCATTCAACTACGAGGTAATGACTGCGATTGCCGGCACGGATTCCTTCTACGCTGAGATCCCCGCGCAACCGTTCGGAACAACAGTTGAGTACTACGCGCACGCAGCCGACAACTCCGGACGCATCGAGGATTATCCCCTGGTCGGATCAGCCGGTCCATTCAGTTTTCTGATCGAAGTCGACGAAGTCCCACCGGTCATAGCGGGCACAACGGATTTGCGCAGCACGGAGAATACGGTGGGTCCCTACGACGTCGAGACTACCGTCACTGACAACATGGGGGTATCTGAGGTGACTCTGTTTTACCGGGTCAACGGCGGGGAGTTCCAGGCGCTCCCGATGTCGCCCACTGGCGGGTACGTCTATCACGCCGGCATCCCGGGCCAGCCCCAGGTCAGTCACGTCGAGTACTACATCCAGGCTGTGGATAATTCAGACAATATGTCATACGACCCGCCGACGGCTCCGGTGGATCTCTACGACTTCTATGTGGCCCCAGAGGAGAACATCCTCTTCGCCGATATGGAGGGCGGATCTGACTGGACCCACGCAGTGGTGACCGGCGGCTTCAATGATGAATGGCACTTGAGCACGCAGCGCAATCACACTGCGGGAGGTACCACAAGTTGGAAGTGCGGTAGTACCGGGGCCGGGGACTATGGTGACAGACTCGATGCGGGGCTGGTGACCGAATCCTTTGAACTGACGATCGATTCGCGCTTGGCCTACTGGCAGTGGATCGATGCCGAGTTCAGCAGCTACTACACGGGCTATGCCTATGATGGCGGACTCCTGGAGATCAATACTGGAAGCGGCTGGGAGATGATCGAACCAGAGGGTGGCTATCCATATCTGATCCGCAATGTCTCTGGCACTGGACCGTTCGCCTCCGAAACCGGCGTTTTCTCGGGCAGCGAGGACTGGCACGAGGTCTCCTTCGACCTCTCTGCATACGAAGGCATGGCCCAATTGCGCTTCCGCTTCGGTTCCGACAGCAGTACAGGCGGCGAGGGCTGGTATGTCGACGATGTCTCTGTTGACGGCTTCGAGATCAATT
>JAGMDA010000272.1 GCA_023128935.1 Candidatus Eiseniibacteriota bacterium
CGGTGAGTGGGTATCCCTACCGCGTCCGCGAGGGGAGTGGCCCGGGTCCGTTCCCCTCTGAGACCCCATTCTACTCTGGCACATCCGACTGGACCGAGGCGTGTTTTGACTTGGGTGGTTTCTCCGGCAACGCGCAGGTGCGCTTCCGCTTCGGCAGTGATGGATCTGCCAACCAGGAGGGCTGGTACATCGACGATGTCCAGATCATTGCTGAGAACCCCGGTGCGGCCGGCGTTCGGGAGCTTGAGTTGCTGCCTGATCGGGTGGCGCTATACCAGAATGTGCCGAACCCCTTTGGTTCCAGGGACCGGGGCACGCAGATCCGCTTCGATCTGCCGCAGGCCTGCCCGGTGAGTCTGAAGGTTTTTGACACCAGCGGTCGGCTGGTGCGGACCCTGATCGACACGGGCCTGCCTGGCGGTCAGCACCGCGTGCAGTGGGATGGCCGGGATGTGGGGCATCGGCGGCTGGGCAGCGGTGTCTACTTCTACATCCTGGAGGTCAATGCCGAGACTCGGACCAAGCGCTTGCTGGTCGTAAGGTAGTATGAGCGAACCGCGGGCCCTATCGATCTGAACAAGGTTGACATTGCCGTGGATTTCTCGTGAGTCTCCGAATTGCTGCAAGAGGCGCGGGAGGAGGAATGGGCAAGGATTATCGAACCCTTGGTGGACTGATTCTCCTATGCATCCTGGTTCCTTGGGCGTTCTCTCAGCAAGGGTGTGAACCCTATGGCGCTACCGCTGCAACCGATGCCGATACGGTTTCCGGCGCCCTCTCCGCACACTTCGGAGAGGGCGACGCGCGGATGTTCCTCTATCGGATCAAGTCACGCAATACTCACGAACGGTTGGGCATCGGCCGCAGCTTCGTGACAGAAGAGCGCCGCCAGGTGCGCGCCGTGCTGCAGATGGATGGGCTCAATCCTGGAACGGCCCTGCTGCTCCATCTCATGTGGATCAATCCAGAGGGCAAGGAGGTTTTCACGAAGGAGGTGCACATCCTCCCCGGTGACTGGAACAGCGAAGCCCGCCGGGACACGCTGCGGAAGTCCCGCGTGATGCTGGATCCAGATGCCGGGTTCTTCGAAATGGAGAGCCGTTACGGCGTCAGTCCGTCTCGCATCGATGAGGAGCTGCACAAGCCGGAGGACAAGCGCCGCTTCAAGCCGGGCACCTGGACCGTCCGCGCCTATCTGTTTAGGAAGCTACTCCTGGAAACATCCTTTGAGTTGCGCTTTGATGGATAGGGGCTCATGTGGTCGCAACCATTTCACGACTCGTCAGCGCATCCTAGCCTTTGCCGGGTGTAGGCAACCAGCCCGCCGGCTTCCACGATTCCGATGACCTCTGGAGGCAGCGGCGGGAATGAGAATTCTCCTGCCTTGCAGGTCAGAGTCCCTTTGCCAAGGTCGATTGTCACGGTCTCATGCGCCTCGATCCTCTCCGCAATCCCGGGTAGTTCAATCGTCGGGAGCCCGGCATTGATTGCATTGCGGAAGAAGATCCGGGAGAAGCTGGACGCCACAACCGCACCCACCTTGTTTGCAGTTAGACAGAACGCCGCCTGCTCACGGGAACTCCCGCAGCCAAAATTCTTGCCAGCTACAATCACATCTCCCGGCTGAACATTCTTCGCGAAGCCGGGGTCCAGGTCTTCCATCGCATGGGCCGCCATTTCCGCAGGGTCAGTGATTGTGTAGGTATACTTCCCGGGAAAGATGACATCCGTATTGATATCATCGCCATACTTCCATGCCTTGCCACGAACAATCTCCCTCTCCGACATCCTCGTCCTCCTGCGGGCAGCGGGTTGCTCGGATTTCCCCCTAGAGCGCTCTTGGATCAGTGATGACCCCGCGCAGAGCGGTGGCGGCTGCCACAGCGGGAGATGCGAGATAAATCTCACCTTTCGGGTTCCCCATACGTCCCTTGAAATTCCGGTTCATCGTTGATAGGCAGATCTCGCCATCGGCCAGGACTCCCTCGTGCGCGCCCAGGCAGGGGCCACACCCGGGATTGATGATAAGGGCGCCGGCATCGATGAAGGCGATCAGCATCCCGTTTGAGGCCATCTCTCTGTAGATCTCTGCGGACGCGGGTCCGATTAGAAGCCTCGTTCCCTTCGCAACCTGGTTCCCCTTTAGGATCTTCAATGCCAGCTCGAAATCCTCGATCCGCCCATTGGTGCAGGTTCCGATGAATACCTGCTGCACCGATCTGCCTGCGACCTCTTCAACGGGGCTTACATTGTCAACCGTGTGAGGACACGCGACCTGCGGACCGATGCCAGTCACCTCCATTGTGATTGTCTCACAATAGGCGGCGTCCGGATCGCTTGCCAGGAATTCGGCCTGTTCCCACCGTTCGGGCGATAGGCGCGGCTTCAACCATGCTTCCACCTTGTCGTCTGCAGGGGTATAGCCATTCTTGGCTCCAAACTCCACAGCCAGATTGCAGAGAACCATCCGTGAGGGGATCGTCATCGCATCCACAATCGGTCCCACGAACTCAAGCGCCTTGTAGAGGCCGCCGTCGGCGCCATTGTCACCGATGAGTTTGAGGGCGATATCCTTAGCGGTGACCCATGCTCCCAGTTCTCCGGTGACCTCAATGCGTATCGTTTCGGGAACCTTGAGCCAGATTTCCCCCGTGGCCCAGGTCACCGCGGCTTCGCTGCGGCCGATGCCGGTCGAGAAGGCCCCGAATGCACCATAAGTGCAGGTGTGGCTGTCGCTGCCCACAATGAGCGATCCCGGAATGACGTAGCCCTGTTCGGGAAGGACCTGGTGACAGATGCCGATGTTGAGGTCGTGAAACCCCAGAATCCCCTGCTCTGCGACAAAGTCGCGAATGGTCTTGTGGTTCTGGGCATACTTGGGTCCCGCCGCCGGCACGCAGTGGTCCAGTACAATTGCTAGGCGCTCCGGGTGCTTCACTTCTCGCACACCAAGCTTGCGGAACGTTCCGGAAATCGCTGCGGAATTGTCGTGTGACATGCAAATGGCGGGCTGGGCCTGGATGATCTGGCCGGCAACCACATCGGAGCCAATGTTGCGGCCCATGACTTTCTCGCTGAAGGTTTTTCCCATCTTGCCTCCCTCAACATTGCGACCGGGCAAGCCCACCGGGACCAGCTGACCACATTGCGACCGGGCAAGCGCACCGGGGCCAGCTGACCACATTGCGACCGGGCAAGCGCACCGGGGCCAGCTGACCACATTGCGCCCGGGCAAGCCCATCATCAGACGGAACAGGGATATCATCTTGCCCGTCGGCAATGGGGTTGTCAATCCATCATGGGTCGCCAGGGCCTCTTTGGATGATAGCCGCGAATAACGTGCTTTTCTCATGATAGTCGAGAATAGGGCCTTTCGGATTACCGTTGCGAACGTGTATGCTTAAGGTGATACGGCAATAATCCTCGAACGATAATGCGGAAGCGTGCGCCAGCTGGGGCCCCGCGGAGCCGTTTCCAAGGCCCCACTGGTCGAACAGCCATAACGCTCCCTGAAGCGTCATTCAGTCGAAGGAGGCATCAATGCATCGTCATATTGTAGTTTGTGCATGCACCATGCTGACGATTGCAGCTCTATTTGCATGTGGCTTGGCGCAGCAGGATGAAGCCACCGCCGCAGCACCTGCGATCTCCGAGATCGGTATTCTGCCGGCCTCCGTAGATGAAACGCAGGTCCTTGCGCTGCTTCCCGAGGGGCGGGAGCCAGGCGCTGTGCCTTCCATTCAGGTGGTCAGCAGCGCAAATAGCACTCTTGATCTCGAGTTCGTCCTGCCTGCCATGAGCGTCTCCACACTCGAGCTTGACGGTGAGACCTACCATGTTCTGAACATAGAAGGCGGCGGGTTTGAGGGCGCCGAGGGCGAACCCATGCTGCCCACCTTCTCGCGCCTGATCCAGATTCCCGATCGGGCGGGTGTCTCGATTGAGGTAACCGGCGTCGAGACGACCGAGATCCCGAACGTCCGGCCCTTCCCGATGCAGCCCGGGGACGACTCGGAGTTCGTGATTCACCCCGAGGCCTATGCCAGAGCGGGTTACGCGGAGATTGAGCGCGCCGAGATCGGGTCTCCGGCGATTGCGCGCGATCTGCGTGTCGTGCCGGTCACCTTTCATCCGGTGCGCTATGATGGGGCGGGCCAGATGCTGGAGGTGGCGAGCCGGATCCGCGTGCAAGTGACCTTTGCGGGCGAGGATACGCGCAATGTCAAGGAGCGTCACAGCCGCACGATTCCGCCATCCTTCGACCGGCTCTATCGCAACCTGGTGGTGAACTACCAGGGTCCGCGGTCTGGGCAGACGATCTCTCTGGGCACGTATGTGATCATCTGTCCGAACAACAGCACGGTCATCAACAAGCTTCAGCCGCTGGTTGAGTGGCGGACGCGGAAGGGCTACGACGTCTACTTGGCCACGACGGCCGAGACCGGGACCTCGACCGGGAGCATCAAGGCTTGGATCCAGGACAAGTACAACACGTGGGAGAATCCGCCGGAGTACATCGTGCTCATTGGCGATGCGAGCGGAGGCGTTTCCATTCCCTGCTGGTATGAGAACTACTCATGGTACAGCGGCGAGGGTGATCATCCCTATGTCCAGCTGGACGGGACGGATGTGCTGCCTGATGCGCACATCGGCCGGATCTCGGTTGACAACACTGATTGCCTTGAGCTGTATGTGAACAAGATCGTGGGCTATGAGAGCACGCCGTACATGGGAAGCACCGATTGGTATACGCGGGCCTGCCTTGTGGGCGACCCCTCATATTCTGGATACACATGCATCCAGATTGCGCAATGGCTGAAGAGCCGCCTTGTTGAATGGGGTTACACAGAGGTTGACACCGTCTTCTCGAGTCCCTGGGTTACGTACATGACCCAGAAGCTGAATCGGGGTGATACGGTCTTCGGCTATCGTGGCTACTACCATATGAGCGGCTTCAATACCGGAAACATCTACGGCTTGACCAACGGCTGGAAGATGCCCTATGCGGTCAATCTGACCTGCGACACCGGTTCCTTCGCATCCGGGACCGCCCGGAGTGAGGCATGGATCCGCGCTGGAAGCGCTCCCAGCAACGCGACGGGGGGGATTGCGAGTGTGGGCACCGCGACGCTCGGTACGCACACTCGGTTCAACAATTGCGTTACCTACGGCATCTGGCGCGGTGTTTTTTGGGAGGACATGTTCGAGTTCGGCGCCAGTCTCTCGCGCGCCAAGTACGAGCTCTATGTCAACTACGCCGTCCAGGACATGAATAATGTCAGGATCTTCACACACTGGAACAACCTGATGGGGGATCCGGCGGGGGAGATTTGGACGGGCGTTCCCCAGGCGATCGTCGTGGATCACCCAGCGGAGATCGCGCTGGGAAGCAACTCCGTGATCGTCAGCGTGACAGAGGGAGGCTGGCCCTGCGAAGGGGCCTTTGTCTGCCTCTGGAAGGGCGAGGAGACCCACATCGGCGGCTACACGGGTCCAGACGGCACGGCCGAGCTGGCGGTGAGCGCGGCGACCAGCGGCGAGATGAAGGTCACGGTGACAAAGCATGATTGCCACCCCTACCTTGGGACGTTGGATGTGGTGCAGGAGGACCGGTTTGTCGCCTATCTGAACCATACGATCGACGATGACGGCAACGGCACGAGTTCGGGGAATAGCGACGGCCATCCGAACCCGGGCGAGCGGATCGAGCTGCCGGTGCAGGCGAAGAATTTCGGCACGTTGACGGCCTCCGGGGTGGTGGGCACCCTGACCGAGGATGATCAGTACGTGACGATTCTGGATGCCACGGAGAACTTCGGCAACATAGGTGGCGGAGCCACGGCCTGGAGCACGGATGACTTTGACTTCGAGATCGCAGGCGGCACCCCGAATGGGCATCTCCTGCGCTTTGGGCTGGATCTGGTGGCGGGCGCCGACAGCTGGCACTCACTGATCGAGATTCCGGTTGTTGCCGCGGCGTTTGCCTATGATGACCACACGCTCTATGGCGGGCTTGCCGGCGGCATTGATCCTGGCGAGTCCGGGGAGATCAGTGTGCGTGTGGAGAACGTGGGCGACGCGCAGGCAACTAGCGTAATGGGGACGCTGAGCACGGATAGCCCGTGGGTATCCGTGACGGACCAGACGGGCGCATTCGGGACGATCAACATGGGCGCCACCGGGGAGAACACCAGCAACCGCTTTGGTCTGAGCGTTGCCGGGGAGTGTTACGAGGGTCATATCGCCATCATGCAGATCGTCTTTGAGTTCTCCAATGGTGCCCTGGACACACTTGATTTCGCTCTTCAGGTTGGCAGCGCCTCATCCAATGATCCCACGGGGCCGGATGCTTACGGGTACTATGCGTTCGACAACACGGACACGGCCTACGAGTATGCACCGACGTACAACTGGGTGGAGATCGCGACCAATCACGGGGGACCGGGAACTGATGTTGGGCTGAGCGACTTTGGTACCGCCCAGGATGATTCGAAGACTGTGGACCTACCTTTTCCGTTCACCTATTACGGCGAGACCTTCACACGGGCGACTATCTGCTCCAACGGTTGGATCGCAATGGGATCAGTCTGGATCACGAACTATCGCAACTGGAACATCCCTGGGGCCGGCGCACCTCCCTACATGATCGCGCCCATGTGGGACAACTTCAAGCAGAGCGGTAGCGATAGAGTCTACCACTGGTACGATTCGGCAAACCACCGCTACATTGTCCAATGGAGTCGTGTCAGAAACATGTACGGTGGTAGCAGCGAGAACTTCCAGGTCATCCTTTATGATCCTGACCATCACCCGACCGAAACCGGAGACGGTATCATTGAGTTCCAGTACGAACGCTTCAACAATGGTGATACGCTTCAGCACTATTCCACGATCGGAATCGAGAATGAAGACAGAAGCGATGGCCTCATGTACGGATACTTCAACTACTATAACACGGGCGCGGCACCAATCTCGAGCGGGCGCGCCATCCGGTTCATGACACTTTCCCACTACCCGAGGGGGACGCTAACGGGGACGATCACCAATGAAACCAATGGTGGCACGCCCATTGAGAATGCAACCATCACGGTCGTTGAGATCGGGCAAACGATATCCAGTGGCCCGGACGGAGTCTATACCGGAGGCGTCCAGCCCGGCCTGTACCATGTTGCCGCTTCACACGCGAGCTTCGCGGCGCAAACGACTTGGCCAGTAATTATTGCCGAAGATGAGACAACGATCGTCGACTTCTCCCTCGTGGACATTATGCCGCCGGCCTTCAGCGCTACGACCGATTACGGCAACACCACCGACACGGCAGGGCCCTATGACATCACCTCGACGGTGATCGAGTACTCCAACTTCGAGGAGCTTGCTGTGGTCTACAACGTGTGCGGGGCCGGGTGGGTGACCGTAGCGATGGAGGATCAGGGGGGGCATCTCTACAAGGCCTCCATTCCGGGCCAGTCCTACACTTCCTTGGTCCACTATTACCTGACGGGCCAGGACGTGGGGGGCAACGCATCGACGGATCCGCAGAACCCGCCGGAGGAGGTCTACGCCTTCTGGGTGATGCCGCCTCTTTTCAGTGACGACATGGAGGCGGGAACAGGCACGTGGTCGCACTATGTAGTGACCGGCGGCTATGAGGATCAATGGCATCGTTCCAGCGAGAAGAACCACACGCCCGGTGGCTCCTGGTCGTGGAAGTTTGGGGATACGGGTGGCGGCACCTATGCCGACATGTCTGACGGTGCGCTGGTGAGCGAGTCCTTCGCGATTGAGGGCAACACGACGCTCAGTTTCTGGCACTGGATCGATGCGGAAGTGAGCGGTTCCTACCCCGGGTATGCCTACGATGGGGGCCTGGTCGAGATCTCCGTCGAGGGAGGACCGTGGACAGAGATCACACCGGTGAGTGGGTATCCCTACCGCGTTCGCGAGGGGAGTGGCCCGGGTCCGTTCCCCTCTGAGACCCCATTCTACTCTGGCACATCCGACTGGACCGAGGCGCGTTTTGACTTGGGTGGTTTCTCCGGCAACGCGCAGGTGCGCTTCCGCTTCGGGAGCGATGGAGCTGTCAACCAGGATGGCTGGTACATCGATGATGTCCAGATCATTGCTGAGAACCCTGGTGCGGCCGGTGTTCGTGAGCTTGAGTTGCTGCCTGATCGGGTGGCGCTATACCAGAATGTGCCGAACCCCTTTGGTCCCAGGGATCAGGGCACGCAGATCCGCTTCGATCTGCCGCAGGCCTGCCCGGTGAGGCTGAAGGTTTTTGACACCAGCGGTCGGCTGGTACGGACCCTGATCGACACGGGCCTGCCTGGCGGTCAGCACCGCGTGCAGTGGGATGGCCGGGATGTGGGGCATCGGCGGCTGGGCAGCGGCGTTTACTTCTACATCCTGGAGGTCAATGCCGAGACTCGGACCAAGCGCCTGCTGGTGGTCAAATAGGAAAGGCGCTGAGACGGAATATGCACCGGACCATTCCATAGGAAAGGCGCTGAGACGGAATACTGATCGGAACATTCCGTAACGAAGACACTGAATTGAGGGCCCATATCTGCTATACTTGTATTTGCGACAAGGCTCAGCAGCCATTTGATGAATGTCCGTTAGTGTATGCCCTTGGGTCCATGGATCAGGAGCCAATTCCTGAGGAAGGCCGGTCTCCGGACCGGCCGCTCCATTTAATCAACGGGAGCCCGGCTTTGACGCAGGAGAGGGAATTCAAGGTTCAGCTCACTGAAGAAGGAGCCCAGCGTCTCGAGCAGCTGCTCGGTCCGCCGGCCAGAACTGTCTTCCAGCGCAACCATTACCTGGATACGCCCGACGGGCTCCTGAGAACCCATCACTACGGACTGCGCCTACGCGAGGAATCACTTGGCCCGCGACCGACAAGCGATCGGCGCTTCATCCTGACGCTGAAGGGCCCGTCGATCACTTCGGGTGCGCTCGTTGAGCGTCTAGAGGAGGAGATTGAACTCAATGGCTCCACAGCGCAGCGCATCCTAGAGGAGGGCTTGGACCCCCGCGGCGCGCGCCTGGACCTGCTCGGGACCATGGCCGACCGGTTCGGAATGCACTGGGTGGCCTGCCTCGGCTGTGTGACGAACGAGCGGAGGGTTTTCTTGGTGCGACTAACAGACCGGGAAGAACCCCACGAGCTGGAGCTGGATCGCACCCTATTCCCAGATGGCTCGGTTGGCTATGAAGCGGAACTCGAGCTGCCGCCCGGACCCAAAGCGGAAGTCGAGCTGCCGCCCGGTCCCCCCGCCGAAATCGAAGAGCAGGCATTGCGAGAGCTGCTGGCTTCAGCTGGTTTGCCGTGGACGCCCAGCCGCAGCGGAAAGTACACGCGCTTCCTCCAGTGTCGGGGCCAGGCCTGACTGGGCGCCAACTCCCCTCACGGCGCCGGGTTCAGCAATCTCAGGCCACAATCCCGCTCCGGTCAGGCCCATCACCTTGAGCCCATCTGGTAAACTGAACCGACTGCACCAATCCCCCATCAGTCCAGGCTGCTGAACTCGATCTTGACAGATGAGGGGAAGCACCCCTAGCTTCGCGGGATTGGTATGACTATCAGGAGGATCCTGAGTGATGCCCGCGCTTCGACTCGATCATGTATGCAAGAGCTTCGGCGACCATGTTGCGGTGGACAATGTTTCAGTGGAAGTCCCCACGGGTGCTATCTACGGCTTCATCGGCCCCAATGGGGCGGGCAAGACTACGACGCTGCGGATGATCGTGGACATCATCCGGCCTGATTCAGGATCTGTCGAGGTGCTCGGCTTGACAGACCCCGCTGCGATCCGCTCGCGCATCGGTTACCTCCCCGAGGAGCGGGGCATGTATAAGAAGATGCGCTGCCTGGAATTCGTTGCGTATATTGGGATGCTCAAGGGCCTTTCCCCGCGCGATGCCAGCAACCGCGGAGCGGACCTGATGGACCGGTTCGATTTGGGGGGCTGGAAGACGGCGTCAGTGGATGCATTGTCAAAGGGCATGCAACAGAAACTCCAGTTCGTTTCTACGATCGTGCATGACCCGGAGCTATTGATCCTCGATGAACCCTTCTCCGGACTGGATCCGGTCAATCTGGAGACCCTCAAGACCACATTGCTGGAATACCATAGGAAGGGCAACACCGTGATCTTCTCCACGCACATGATGGAGCAAGCCGAGCGGCTGTGTGATTCGATTTTCATGATCCACAAGGGCCGCAAGGTCCTTGATGGATCCATTCAGGGAATCAAGGCAGATGCCCCGAGGCGGGCTGTCCGCCTCAATTGCTACGGGGATACTGCCTTCATCAAGGATCTGTCCTATGTATCTCGTGTGCGGGAATACGGAAACAACATGGAGATTTTCATGGAGGATGGCTCCGATCCGCAGGCGCTCCTGCGGGATGTGGTTGGAAGGGTTTCGGTGACCTCCTTTGATACTAGTGAGCCGTCCCTATATGACATCTTCCTTGAGCTTGCCGGGGCGGGCCGGGAGCAGAAGATCGCTACCGATGGAAG
>JAGMDA010000273.1 GCA_023128935.1 Candidatus Eiseniibacteriota bacterium
GTGCGCTGCGGATCTACGTGCAGACTGGCAAACTCCCGCCATTACCCGACTGAATTGCTGAAATCGGGTGAGACATTACGTATATTCGAATTTCACGGCGATTTGTTGCAGTGGATTCGACTGTCACAATAATTTGTTACCGATGATCTCTGCAAGACACGTGTCCACGACCTCAGGAGGCGCTGCGGTCTCTGCTTGCGACTGTTCGAAACCGGATCTCCCCTGAAATCGACCACACGAAACACTGAAGAGCTCCATAGATTTTGGCATGGCCTGCCAAACATCGATGATCTCTGCCCTACTTTAGAAGCGCCGTCGC
Organism: Candidatus Eiseniibacteriota bacterium; assembly: GCA_023128935.1. Taxonomy (GTDB): domain Bacteria; phylum Eisenbacteria; class RBG-16-71-46; order CAIMUX01; family WJJG01; genus DAOVQB01. The sequence goes on from JAGMDA010000273.1 coordinate 320, forward strand.
GGAGCAGAGCCTGGCAGGTTTCGGTGACCTCGGCCTCTCTCGTCACCGCTGCACTGCCGGGACCGTCCTCGGTCCAAGCCCAAACCATCTGCGCAGGCAAGGGAGATCGGCAGGCTTGCGTCGCCCATATCGAGGTAGATCCTCAGTGATCTCAAGATGCCCTACCGGAACCGCACATCGGCCACCCGGGGCGATTCGCTCATGGCAGACCGGCATACGCGACAACCACTCAAGGGTCTAGATGGTCTTGTCGGTGGCAAGAATGGGGAAGTCTCGGTTGTCGTTGACCGGGAGTTCTGTCGTTGATTACCTTGCCACATGGACGAAGGCCACCCGGCAGATTCTGGAATGCCTCGCGGGGCTTTGCGAATGAATTCCCGTCACGGTACATTGGCCCAGGCTTCCCACCAGCCCTCTACTACGCTGTGTGTATCTGCATACTCTCACCTACATCATGCTCAGTCGGCGATCCTCGACACATCAACCGCCACGCCTTCTGTCACCTCACAACGTATTCATCGTATTCATCGTCATAGCGCGCATCCACGCGCCCTCGCTACGAGGTCCGGTGAGAGGCTTGGGCTGGCCATCCTCGTTGGGGTTGTATGGACCCTCTTTGTTGCAACGACCGCGCTGGCGGAGAGCCTGCGTTCGCGAATGCTTGAGTCAATCGAGGCGGGAGATTCCCGAGCTTTGCAGCACTTGGTCGGTGAAGACCGCCTTGGTGCGGAGCGTGTTGTTGAATCTCTTCTCCGCGAACGCGACATAGACGTGCTTCGCGCGAAGCCGGACTCCGCCGGGATCAAGATGCGCTACGCGCGCTCGGTTGGACAAGCCTACGCAGGAGAGTTCAGTGACTCGATCTGCTTGAACTTGATCGCGTTCCACCTGCGCCTGTCGCGAGAAAGCCTAATCGCGGACACGACTGGCTGGGCCCGATACCAGGAAGCATCCCGCCTATATCGGGAGTCGCGCTGGGAAGAGAGCCGGCAGCGCTTGGAGGATGCCCTGGTTGACGCGCGCAGGGCAGGAGACATGAGCCTTGAGGGGTACATACGAACACTGTCAGGTTCCTGCTTCTGGAACACGGGTTCTTTCGATCAAGCGAGAGTTGAATATGAAGTAGCACTGGAGCTGGCCAGGGAAATCGGGCATTCCATGCAGGAAGTCAGTCTGATGCGCAACATCGCCGCATCCTACAGCTTTCAGCAACGCAATGATGAAGCCATCGAGAGCCTCCGTAAAGTCCTTGAGATCGCCCGGCGCACGCGCTACTGGGAGGTCTATTGCAACGCGCTCAATGATCTTGGCATCAACCTCCTGTATCGAGGTGACCTCGAGGAAGCCCGCGCCCAGTTCGAGGAAGTGCTCATCCTTGCGCGTGAATATGAACTGCGGCAACTCGAGGGAAATGCCTTCACAAACCTGGGGCTGGTGCTTTCGCAGCAGGGTGAATACTCACCTGCGATATCCAACCTAGAGCAAGCCCTCCAGATTGCTCGTGAGACCGGGAACAAGCGACAGGAGATGGGTGCGTTGCTCAATCTGGCATCTCTCCATGCGGATCTCGAACAGCACTCTGATAAGCTCGTGTTACTGCGTGATGCCTTGCGCGTTGCGGAGCAGGTGGGTGCTGTAGATGTATCTGCCCAGATCCGCAACGAGATCGGCGAGACCTATTGCCAGCTCAGGCGCCCTCACGAAGCCCTGCGATACCACGAGGAAGCGCTGCCGGTCCTCCGCCGTCTTGGGATCGTGCGCAGTCAGGCCATTGCCCTCAATAACATCGCCATTGCCCGCGCGGAGTTGGGGCAGACGGACAAGGCACTCGCTGCCTTCGCGGAGGTCACCGAGCTGCTCACCCCCTCCGAAGACCCGGCAGGGCTGGCCAATGTTCTTGCGCAGATGGGATGGGTGTATTGGAAGCAGGGTGACCTGGAGCATGCCGAGGAAAGCCTCCAACGGGCCATGGCTCTCGCAGATACCCTGGACAATGCAGTTCTGCTGGGAAATGTGGAACGTATGCTCGGGCAGGTTCTCACGGATCGCGGTGAACTACATCATGCTCGCACCTGGTTAGACAGGGCTATCGACCGAGGGCGACAGACCCACTTGCCCTTTCTCCTCTGGCGTGCACTTGTCGGAAAGGCCAACCTCCTACGCAAGGAAGAGCGACTGATCGAGGCCGACACGCTGCTCGCCGAAGCCATCGGAATCATCGAATCGATCCGGGGACAGCTAAAGGGAAGTGCATTTCGTTTGGGGTTCATGGAGGACAAGCAGGAGATCTACGGGGCACGGGTCGACATACTGAGCACCCTGGCGGAAGAGCAGGCGAGTGGCGCGCCGCCGGGGACCACGGCGGAATGGGCTATTCCTGCTGCTCTGCGCGTAGCGGAGAAGGCCCGCGCGAGAGTGCTCTGCGATGTACTCTCAGGAACCAGAGTAGACCCCGGGGCAGGTGTGGACTCCACCCTCCGAGAGAACCAGCAAGAGCTCAGCACGCGACTCAGTTTACTCCAGAGCGAGCTTTCACAAGCCGCATCGGCGGAGCGTTGGGAGGCGGGGCGCATCGATTCACTCGCGCGCAGTCTGGAGCAGACCCGCCGGGAGTATCGTGCGACGCTCGATGAGATCGCGGCACGCAATCCCGCCTACGGCGTGCTCACAGGCCAGCGGGAGCCGCTGGAAGTGGCAGAGATCAGAGAACGCGTCCTGGCGGACGATCAGGTCCTCCTTGAGTACTTGATTGGCAAGGAGGCAAGTCATCTCTTCTGGCTTGACGAAAGCCATCTGTGTCAGATCACGATTCCCGTTGGAGCAGACACCATCGAAGCACGCGTTCGTGAGCTCCGTCACGCAGTTCTGCTTGAGGGCGGAGATCCAAACCCGCATCGGCGCACAGGGGCCGAGAGGGGCGCCCACGAAGATGCAGACTCGGGCCACAGTGCCGAGACGGACACCCACGGAGATGTAGACTTGGACCACAGTGCCGAGACGGACGCTTACGAAGATCTGAACAGGGACTACTATTCTGAGGGAAGCGGGCGTTCTGCGCGCGAGATCTCCCAGGAGCTCTACACCCTGCTGCTCGCTCCAGTGGCTTCGAAGCTGAAGCCGGGCTGCCGCCTGCTCATTGTCCCGGATGGCCCACTTTTCTATCTCCCGTTCGCTCTGCTCCATGATGGCGAGAGCTTCCTGGTCGAACGCCATCCGATCTGTACGGCCCCCTCCGCTAGCGTGCTGGATCCCGCTCTCTGGAAAGCGGAAAGGCTGGATTCTCGTTTCCTGGTCGCCGTTGGGAATCCCTCTTCGTTCCGATCCAAGCAACTGCTCGGTGATGCGCAGAGATCCGTGGGGAATTGGTCGTTCGGTGAACTCCCGCATGCCGAGGAGGAAGTACGTCTTGTGGCGCAGCATTTCCCCCATGCCCAGGTGTTGGTGGGTGACCAGGCCACAGAAGAAGCTGTCAAGGCGGTCATCGGCCGCGCTAGCCATCTTCACTTTGCGACCCATGGCATGCTCGATGAGGACGAGCCCTTGATGAGTGCTCTGATCCTGGCGCAGGATGAAGACCCTAGCGAAGATGGCTTCTTGCAGGTCCACGAGATTCTCGAGCTGGATCTGTCTGCCCATCTCGCTACACTGTCGGCCTGCAACACTGGCTTGGGTCACGTCGCCGGGGGCGAGGGGGTCATCGGGCTCACGCATGCCTTCCTGTACGCTGGCGTGCGCACGCTTCTCATCTCACTCTGGGAGGTTCCCGATCGCTCGACAGCAGAGTTCATGGAACACTTCTACACGCATTTGGAACAGTCTCCAGCTGCGGACGTGGCCCTCCAAGCAGCTCAGATTGCATCTATCAAGGAAGGTGGCGCGCTACGGGAGTGGGCACCATTCATCCTCACTGGGACAGCGGATCTACCGCCCCCCGGGAGGCATGATTTGCTGCGTATGAGGCATGACCGGCTGCAGACAGCAATCATCCTGACTGCGGCCGCAGGTCTCCTCTTCGGAACAACTGTGCTACTACTCCGTGCACGGCGCCGGAAACGCGCCCCCGAATAGCCGTACATGGCAAGCAGCCGTATTGTGGATAGCCATCCATGACAGGTAGTCGCGCCTAGATAGCCGTCCATGACAGGTAGTCGCGCCTAGATAGCCGTCCATGGCAGGCCGCCGTCTCGCGGATAGACGTCCTTGGCAGGCAGCCGTCTTGTGGAATCTCGGAGTGCAACCCGAAGACCCTTGTTGATAAACCCATGGATCAGACCCACACTGCTTCCAAAAGCGTCGGCGGCAGGGGGAGGCACGTAACACCAATGGATACGAAAAAACGTTCCTGGGGCAAATCCATCACTTGGCGGGTATTCGGAATCGTCCTCTTGGGTCTCATCTCATATCTGATAACACATGACTGGAAGGATATGGCCACCATTACCGTGGTATTCCATAGTATTCGGCTCATTCTGTACTACTTTCATGAACGGATCTGGGAACGCATCTCTTGGGGCAAGCTCAAGCACCCTCTTGCTGAGTTGCCTGTGACGCAGCAGCTGACGCCCGACGATCTTCAGATCATCAGGGAGAAGCTGAAGACCCTCGGGTACCTCGATTGAGAAACCCAGGTTCTGCTCGAACGGATCCTGTGATGCACGAGCCAGACAAAACCAAGGCCATCGCGGAACTCCTGGCCCTCGCCCGCTCTGGGGACCTTGACGCCGAGAATCTCCTTTTCGAACGACTCCACGCCAGGGTCTCCGCCCTGGCGAAGCGCAGGATCATGGACGCCGAGGCAGCGCAGGATATTGCCCAGGACACGATCAAGACCGCTTATGAGAGATACCGCACTGCGGAGATGCCGCGCGGCCTGCTGCCCTGGCTGTTCATGATCTTGCGCAACAAGGTGGGCAACTACCTGAAACGGCGTAGTGTGGAGGGCACCCGCCTTGTGCGTGGAAACGGCAGCGGGATCTGGAGCAGAGTGGGCACATCTCCGGCGGCCGGAATCGCCGCTTTCGATCTCGAGCGAGCGCTTGGCAGCGCACTGCGCCGGGCTTCGCCGGAATGCCGCAAGATCTTCCGCCTGCTTCTCGCAGGCGCCCAGAGAAAGGAAATCCGCGCGGCTTTCGACGGGGAACCGATGGGAACCATCGACAGCCGCATATCCCGCTGCCGCCAGAAACTGCTTCTCTCCCTGGGCAGCTGACCCTGATCAAGCCGAGCGCACTGAGTAGCCGAGCGCGGACTAGTCCGCCCAGGCAAGCGGATCGATTTCGGGGAAGATGTTGTTCTTGGCCTCGATTTCGGAGAGCCAGCGGTCATCGATGCAGCCAGTCAAGAGATCCTCGTGGAGCTTGGTGAAGTTCGAGATATGCTCGCGCGTGCGGGCAACAGCATAGGGAACCATGGTGCCCGTGTTCATGATGAAAGCCCAGTCACTGCTCTGCGCCAGCAAGAACTCACGCGACGCTTGTCTGAGCGCCCTCCAGTGCAGCCCGTTGTCCCCGAAGCGACCTTTCCTGGCCATGGTCGCCAGGTCAACCATCCGTTGCCCAGCCACATGAAGGTGGCGGTAGACCCAATCGTTCGATCCTGCCAGCCAGTATTCGGCGTAGCCCTTGTAGCCCCAACTAGAGAACGAAGGCTGTGAAACCTGGTTGACTGGGAAGCGCTCTCGGTATTCCGAGAGCGTTGTGGTCGCGATTGTCTGCTGGTCATGCGCGATCTTGCGCAGGAGCATATCGAGGAAGATCGGCCCCTCATACCACCAGTGGCCGAAGAGCTCCGCGTCGTAGGGGGAAACTATAATCGGTTGGCGGCCCATCAGTCCGCGGAGATGCTCGATCTGCTTCTCCCGATTGAACATGAAGTTGCCGGCATGTTCGGCAGCCTTCTCCCTTGCGCGGTCGAAGTCGTAGGGTTCCTTGTGGTTGCCGGCTCCAGTGATCCGGTAGTACTTGATGCCCAAGTTAGTGCGCAGACCATCCCCGTGCAGATATGGCTGGAGGTAGTCGTATTCAAGATCCCATCCCACGTCGCGGTAGAATTCCCGATAGACGTAATCGCCCGGATAGCCCTCCTTCGCGCTCCAGACCTGCTTCGACGACTCCAAGTCGCGCCCGAACGCCGCCACCCCCGCCCGTGTGACGATCGGGGCGTAGGTGCCGAACTTGGGCCGGGGCGAGGCATGGAGTATGCCGTGGGCATCAAGTACGAAGTGGCCGATGCCCTCCTCTGCCAGGATCTCATCCACTCCGGATTCGTAACCACACTCCGCTAGCCAGATCCCGCGGGGCCTGCGACCGAAATGGCGCTCGTAGTTGACC
>JAGMDA010000274.1 GCA_023128935.1 Candidatus Eiseniibacteriota bacterium
GACTTCTCACCAACCCTCTGCTGCGGCCGCGCATCTGCAGGCCCTTTACGGGACCGGTCTGCCGCGTTCTGTGGCCGATGAGGGACAGTTGCTCGACGGTAATGAGCTCAGATTGGATATCACGCGGCGCAGGGTATTTTGCGAGTCAGAATGCGACGGTCAATTGCCGATTGAGGATCGGGAGAGAGCTGAAATCGCGTGGTGTGCAGGGCCTGCCAAGAGGGCATGTGCCGTGGGGGGTAAAGCATGAAAGCAACCATTCCTCCTGCTGTTAGTTCAGTCCTGATCTTGGGTTTGCTCTTCACCGGCTGTGGAGGCGGTGGGAGTGATGCGCGCGATTGGCCGAGATTCAAGAGTCCTCGCGGCTTTGAGGTCAGTCATCCTGAAGGGTGGACAGTTGATCTCGATCGCGACGGCCGGATTGAGATACACAGTCCTGATCGGTCCGAGCTGGCAGTCATCCAGCCCTTCCTTCTTAACGAGCCCAAGACCGCCCTGGAGTGGCTCGGCGGGGCGCCCCGGTTCCTGGCATCCACATTCCCGAATGCGCGCATTCAGGAGCTTCGACCACTTAGTGCTCAGACGGACGATGCAGCAGCTAGTATGACCTATGGAACAAACGCTCATTCCTGCCGCGCAAATCTCCTCGTTTCAATCGACGGCCCTAGTGGAATGTTCTATGCCATCGCTGCCCCGGCTGAGCGGTTCGAGACGGACAGGGAAGAGTTGGTCAGGATCTTGAACAGCTTTGTCTTCACACAGGCCTCTGGGGAGGCGGGTCCGGGGACGCAGAGGGATGTGAAGCCAGCCAGGAAACAGCGCTATGTAACCTGGACGGATCCGAACGAGCACGCCTTTAGTGTTGAAGTACCGCAGGGCTGGCAGGTGAAGGGCGGCATGTTCAGATATGCTTCGGTCGATACCCGGCCTGCCTTCGAACTGATCTCTCCCGATCAGAAGATCCGCATCACATACGGTGATGCCCAATTGCCTCCATTTGTAGTTCCCAATCCCATGATGGAGTCGACCGGTTTCTCAGAGGGTTCGATGTACTCGCCGGGCTATGGAGTTAGAATGCAGGTGATGCGTTACATGTCCGGGAGGGACTTCGCCCGACAGTATGTCGCATCAGGTCTGAGCGGGCAGCATCCGGATCTCAGGTTTGTGGGCGAGCGCGACAGGCCGGAGCTAGTACAGGCCGTCAACGGACTCTATGCCAATGCCGGTATGGGAATCCAATTCACACTCGATGCTGGTGAAGTGTCCTTTGCCTTCAGCCAGGGTGGCCAGGATATGCGCGGCTACTGCCTGGCCACCACCCAACTCGTCCAGACGGGCTACGTGGCCAACTGGATAGTAAAGGATCTTCTTGGATGTCTCTCAACGCGGGACAGAGAGCCGGAAGCGCGAGCCGTCCTGCGTCACATAATGGCAACGCTGCGGGTCGATCCTCAGTGGTTTGCCATGCAGCAAGGTGTTGCTGGTGCGACCTCTCAGATCGTCAACAACACCAACCAGGAGATCTCCAAGATCATCACCGACACCTACGAGCACCGCCAGCGGGTTGATGATGACCTTGCGCGCCGGCGGTCGAATGCCATTCTCGGGACAACAGACCTCCTCGACCAGGAAACGGGAGAGACCTGGAGGGTGGATGCAGGCCACAATTACTATTGGCGCCGAGAGCACACGAACGCCATTGCCGGCACAGGGACTCACGAGCGTCCGGACATCGACTTCGCGCCGCTCGTGGAATGGTAGGTTGCGGCCAGCAGCGACCCGCTTTGGGGGCCGGGGTGGACTGCGTCTGGCGCGCGGGTTCCTGCACGAAAACCCTCTAGAAAGCTCGTGGAATGTACGTTCTATAGTATGGGAATAGTCTGGTTCTGGGTTCTCAGGCCCCAGCAGGCGTTGAATTGTATCCAAGGGGGATGCTCCATGAGACACAGGAAGCTCTCTGGGATCGTTGCCATGGCGCTGCTTGCCCCAGCATTGCTTGCTTCATCACTGCTGTGTGGTTGTTCGCAGCTCCCGCTCCCCTTCCTTTCCGAGAAACCAGCCAAGCTCATCATCAACACAGACCCGCCTAATGCAATTGTGTATCTCAGGGCACGCACAACGGCTCGCGGCAACACCCCCAGAGGTGAGTATTGGGCTGTGGGAACAACGCCATTCGAAGGAGACCTGGAGAACGGGTACTGGGATCTGAGGGTTGAATCCCCCGGATATGAACCCGTGGAGGTCTTGGTGAGAGCGGTGCCCGGGACAGCCCAAGCCTATGATCTGAGCCTATTGGAGATGCGCATCGCGAGCAGAAGATAAAACCCCAGAAGCTCTTCGCACGACAATCCCCTCGCCAAATCCTGGGGTGAGCTCGCTATTGTTGGCATGTCAAGCCGCCGTCCAGCGATTCCGCAATTGATCCGCAGGACTCCCACCGAACTACTTCTTGATCTGTCGCCGCCGTCGCCACTACTGGACTTGGAGGGAGGTCTTTCGGTAGACTGAGGGGTGAGGTAACCAGGTTCGGAAACAGATGGAGACGCCTCTGTGCGCTCTGAAGGAGGGGACAGAACGGATGCATTACCACGAGCTCGAGAAAACGACCGCGGCCAAACTGCGCGAGATGGCCCAGGAATATGAAGATATAGTGGGCGCCGCAGGTATGAACAAGGAGCAGCTGGTTGACCTATTGGCCGACAAACTGGGGATCGAGAAGCCTCACAAGGTTGTTGTTGGGATCGACAAAGTGAAGATCAAGGCGGAAATCCGAGAACTCAAGAAGCTACGAGACAAGGCCATTGAGGGCAAGGACAGGATGGAGTTCAAGAAGGTTCGCCGGATGCTGCACCACCAGCGCCACAAGCTTCACAAGGCTATAAAGGTAAAATAGTCACCACTACCTGGATGAACTGTCCGCACTACGGCCGCACATAGCCCAGCATTCCCTGGATGGTCTGCTTCAAGTAGTAGCGTTCACGTGCTTGGGTATCTGGCTCGAGATGGGCGAAGTTCGCGTAATACGGATCAATCTCCAGCAAGCGTTCGTGAGCCCGATCACTCAAATCGGCTATGGATTCAGTGGACTCAGTGGATCCGGTGAACTCAGTTGTGAGTTCGCGCACTAGATCCACCCAGCGCACAAGTTGCTCTCGACCCCTCACCAGATAGGTCTTTGGATCATCCACCATCCCGTAGTGAGCGAAAACCATCTGCTGCGGCATCGGATCTAGGGCCAGAAGGCGGTCGATGGAGTCCAGCGCGACATCTAGGATGAATCTTGGGGGGGTGGCCGGCCGGAGGTAGATCCGGCCGGGCAGATGTGCGTGGAGCCCCGCGACCTCCCCGGCGAAGAGCACCGCGTCGTGAATGAACGATAGGTGGTGAGAGGCATGGCCCGGTGTGGGCACGATTGCGATTCCCGCGCGATTTACATCGGCAGGATCGGCCACAGCGCCTTCCGGCATGGGCATGGGTGGGCCGTAGGCCTCCGCTACGGTTCCGAGTACGTTTCGTGAGCCTTCCCAAAGGCGGCTGGGGTTGATCAGGTGCTCCACGCCTCGTTCGTGGCACAGCACCCGCGCACCAGGGTAAGCCCTCACGACCTCTGCCACGCCACCGGAGTGATCGAGGTGAATGTGAGTGTTGAGGATGAAATCCAACCGTGAAACCCCCAGTGCTCTTAGACTCGCGATGAGATGGTCGGCAGTTACCGCTGGTCCAGGATCAATAATAAATGTGAGATCCTCTGTGAGGTAGACCCAGCAACTCAGGAATTTGCGGTAGCCGACAAGTTCCATGTCGAGGTCGATCACATGCAGAGACTGTCCCATCACGGCCACTGATCCTCCTGACTTTGTAGGGCATGCGTCACGGTCGGGGTTGTCCGGCCCCATCGCCCGTTCTTGTGATGGCCATACGATGAATGGGCCACTCATCGTATCGGACACTGCCGCGCTCGACAACCGGGTTCCATTCAAAGCGTTCTGGACACCGCTGCCACAGGGGCGAGAGTGTGTACTTCGAGTTGACCGGTTTTCTCTCTGATGAGTTCGAGCGCTTGTATGCATCCCTATATGATGATCATGAGGTCTATATTCGGATAGTGGAATCCCTTGCGCGATGGC
>JAGMDA010000275.1 GCA_023128935.1 Candidatus Eiseniibacteriota bacterium
GGCCCACATGGTTGACAAGACGACGTACAGGGTTGACGGCCAGATCATATAAGGACATAAACATGTCTCCAATGCGATGAAGTGAAACGGCTGCAACAAGATGCTATGACTGGTTGGTTAGGTGCGTAGAACCACCGAAACATAGCATAAACACTGGTGATCCGCAAGGTTTTTGTACAAGTAGATTCGAATTTCACAGGCATCGATCTTGGGCCTGACCGATCCATGGAGAGCATGATGAGCGCACTTTCTCAGCCCCGGCAATCAGGTTCCCTACCAGCCAATCTCATGCCAGCAGGTCCCCTACCAGCCAATCTCATGCCAGATTACAACTCGGTCCTGGGGATCACGCGCCGCCATCAGGCTATCCTTGATGGCCTGGGAAACGCCGTAGTTGATTGGCGGGAAGGTGAAAATCGAGACGTCACAGCAGCCTGACACATGGCGACCCCACGTGAATTCATATTGGACCCCGCGCGACCAGTACCACCAGGAGCGCGAGTAGTAGCCGTCGGAGCTATAGCTGTAGACCTCCTCGGGAGACCCGTACTTCTTGCGGACCTCTTTCATGTCATCGCCGCAATCACAGTCGCACCCGGCGGCCTGGAGAAGCCCCGCCAGAAGCAATGCGGCCACCAGCCAGCGGCCAACGCATCGGGGCATGTGAACGGGTGGCGGCATGGAGTGGTCCTCCTCATCATCTCACGGCCTGGAATCTACCGTTCGGCAAGCTGAAACAGCTCCCGCGCCAGCCCCTTGGCAGCAATGCGGGCATACTCCTCGTAGGGTTTGTCGTAGGTGAGCTCCCCGCCGGCCGACTTCGCCGCCGCCTGACCTTCCCAGACCACGTCGCCCGTCTCGGCATCCCAGACCTGGCAGAAAGCAGTCACGCCGGATTTCCGCACCGTATTGAAGCCTGTGAAGATGCTGTAGGTGGTAGAGGTCTGGCTGTGGAACTGCTCGAGACTGCAAAAGAGTAGGAATCTCACGCTCAAGGCTTCACCGAGGCGCGAGACCGTCTCTTTCCTCAGAATCGCAGTCTCGCGGTAGGTGGCGATCATCATCTGGTAGCTGTCGGAAAGATCCTCTTCATTGAGGATCTCCATGGTCTCCTGCCAGCCGGCGAACCGGCCGGTACCCATGGCCAGCTGGCATTCCCCGGTCAGACACTCGGCCAACGGCCGGCGGTAGCCCTCCTGGCCAGCTCCCGCGACGACCGGCAGCATGGCCATTCCCCCCTCGCGCAGCACGTCGGGCGCGAAGTCGCCGCCCACGTAATTCACTGCAGATTGATCCTTGATGGATGCGGCGCACCCGGCGGCCATGGCCAGCAGGATTATTGGGATCTGATGGATGAATCGCATAACGTTCCCCTCCTATGCACGAGTGCACTGCAAGGGGCATGCCCGTCGCATCCAACGCGCCAACCAGTATCGGGCAAAGAAAATGGGTACTGGATTCTGCCATGTCCACTCTGCGGCGCACCAACCCAGGTTTAGAAACCTTCAATCCCAGTTGTGCCAATTGCCCCTCCCCTGGCAACGGCAAGCCATGCCGCCCGGACGCTGCTTGCCAGTAGAAACGGTAACGATTGAACCTCGCGTCCAATCCGGCGTCGTGTTCGAACATCTACCCGGACACCAGTCTCTTGGTTCGCTTCTTGCTCTGATGCTTCCCGAAACCACCAGCACCCCGACGATCACACACAGGAGGTCGAAAGGTGATCACTCTCAAACAGACCGCAGTTCTGACAATCATTCTACTCTTCATCTCCAGTTGCTCAGGCGACGCAACCGATGGGCGCCGCGACACTGCCGATCCACGCAGCGTTGCCGTCACGGTCGAGACCGAGGGAGATTTCTTGGAGTCCATCTCGGACTTGAATGGCCTGACGGTTGGTGAGGTGCAGCTCCTCTTCGGTTACCTCATGCGCCACGATTTCGGCGCCGCACTGGGAAGCGAGCAAGAATCGCTCGTCGGCAAGACGATCGGTGAGATGATCCATGCCCAGCGTGCATTTGCAGCCGAGCAGGTGCTATGCGCGGAGCAAGAGAAGCAGATGGCCGCCGAGGCCAAGGCCAAGAATGACGCCCGTGCCCGCCTGCTCCAGCAGACGATCACCTTGACCGTGTACGAGAAGGGATTCTTCGAAGCCGACTATGACGACTACATCCGGATCAAGTGCACCTATGAGAACAAGTCTCAGAAGGACGTCCGCGCCTTCCAGGGCATCTTGCGCTTCAATGACCTCTTCGGGGATCTGATCTACCAGTCGAGCCTCAAGATCTCAGATCCCGTCGCGCCCGGCGCTCAAGGCACCTGGATAGGCAGCATCGACTACAACCAGTTCGTTGATGAACACAAGGCCCTGCGCAACACGGATCTCGAGGACATGCGGATCGAGTGGATTCCAGCCACGATCATTTTCGCTGACGGGACGATTCTCGGAGAGCAGTAGGTTTAACAACGCGGAGAAGGTCCATGGAAGTTGCCCTTGTACTCTGGCTCCTCTTCGGCATCGCCGCCGCGGCAATCGCATCCTCTAAGGGCAGAAGCGGGTGCGCATGGTTCGCCATGGGGGTTCTGCTCGGCCCTTTTGGATTGCTGGTCGCTCTGCTGCCCTCGTCTGAGCAGAAGAATCAAGCCAAGGCCCGCGAGGACGGTGTTGCGGGCGAGTTCCGCAAGTGCCCTCACTGCGCGGAATCGATCCGCCGCGAGGCCACCAAGTGTCGCTACTGCCAGAGCGAGGTCGAGCCTGTTTGATCCGCCAGGATGGCCAAGGAGATATCTGACCCCAGAACCTGGGAGGTGAATGTGTTTCGTATACTACTGCCCGCACTGCTCGCAGCAGCCCTGAGCACGCCGGAAGCCGACTGCCAAACCCTGCGCTCTGGAACAACCTCTCCATCTTTCTTCGTCGGCTGATCGCTGGGCTACGGTTTCTTCAACATGGCGGACGTCAACAAAGAGCTCAATCAGCTCAGGGCTCTGGGCATAAACATCGACTTGGTCGAGAGAGGCCCCTCATTCGACCTGTTCGTTGGCGTGGAAAACAAGAACGGAGGGAGCTTCTG